>JAISVU010000392.1 GCA_031271375.1 Clostridiales bacterium
GCCTCAATGATGGCCTGGGTCTGCATCTCGGCGATCTCGGGATAGCTGACGGCGAGGCGGCAGCCGCGATGGCCCATCATCGGGTTGTCTTCGTGGAGCGCGGCGAACTTAGCCTTAATCACGTCAATCGGCTGGCTCATCAGGGCCGCGAGGTCGGCAAAGCCCTCCTCGTCCTTAGGCGTGAACTCGTCCAGCGGCGGGTCAAGGAGGCGGATAGTGACGGGCAGCTCCTTCATCGCCTCATAAATGCCGATAAAGTCACCCTTCTGATAGGGCATAAGCTCCGCGAGGGCCGTCTTGCGCTCGTCCTCAGTGTCGGCCAGGATCATGCGGCGCATTTTTGATATGCGCTCCGGCTCAAAGAACATATGCTCGGTGCGGGTAAGGCCGATGCCTTCCGCCCCCAGCGTAATCGCGTAAGCGGCGTCTTTAGGATTGTCGGCGTTGGTGCGGACTTTAAGCGTGCGGTACTTATCGGCCAAACCCATAAACGCTACAAAATTGGCGTTATTGGTAAGGTCGGCTTCCTGCGTCGGGATCGCCCCGCTGTAGATAAGGCCGGTGGAGCCGTCTATCGAAATAATGTCCTTATCGGTGTAGCGCTCGCCGCCAAGCTCGAAGTACCCTTCCTCTTCGTTCATCTTGATCGCCTCGCAGCCGGAAACGCAGGGCTTGCCCATCCCCCGGGCCACCAAAGCGGCGTGGCTTGTCATGCCGCCTTTTACCGTCAATATGCCCTCGGCGACTTCCATGCCGGCAAGGTCTTCGGCGGAGGTTTCCAGGCGCACAAGGACGACCTTTTCTTTCTTATCGGCGGCCGCTTTCGCGTCGGCGGTGTTGAAAACCACTCTGCCGCTTGCGGCTCCGGGCGAGGCTTCCATGCCCTTGCCGATAGACTTGCGGTTTTTCAGCTCCGCCGGGTCAAAAACGGGGTGCATCAGCTGATCCAGCAGCTTAGGCTCCACCATCGCAAGGGCTTCCTGCTCCGTGCGCACGCCGTCTTTGATTAAATCAAGGGCGATTTGAAGCGCGGCCTGGCCTGTGCGCTTGCCGTTACGGGTCTGCAGGAAGTAGAGCTTGTCGTTCTCAATCGTAATCTCCATGTCCTGCATATCGCGGTAATGCTTTTCCAGCATATTCGAGTATTTCACGAATTCGTTATAGATGGCGGGTTTTTCCTTCTCCAGCTCGTCAAAGGGCTTGGGGGTGCGCACGCCGGCCACGACGTCCTCGCCCTGGGCGTTCATCAGGAACTCGCCGGTGATCTTGTTCTCTCCGGTGGCCGAGTTGCGGGAGAACACCACGCCGGAGCCTGAGTCGTTGTTCATATTGCCGAAGACCATAGACTGGACGTTTACCGCAGTGCCCCACTCATAGGGGATGTCGTTCATGCGGCGGTAGACGAAGGCGCGCTCGTTGTCCCAGGAGCGGAAGACGGCGCCGATGGCCTCGTAGAGCTGCTCCTTCGCTTCCTGAGGGAAGTCCTTTTTCATCTCGGTCTTGAATATTTCTTTGAATATGCCGCAGACGGCCTTCCAGTCCTCCGCGCCGAGATCCGTGTCTCCGTTATAACCGTGCTCCTCTTTGAACTTATCCAAAACGCGCTCGAACTTGGCCTTGTCTACGCCGATGACCACGTCGGAGAACATCATAATGAAGCGCCGGTATGAATCGTAGGCGAAGCGGGGGTTGTTCGTGTTTCTTCCCATAGCCTCCGCCGAGACATCGTTAAGCCCCAGGTTAAGGACGGTGTCCATCATGCCGGGCATTGAAGCCCTTGCGCCGGAGCGGACCGAAACGAGGAGCGGGTTGTTTTCATCGCCGAAACGCTTGCCTGTGGCGGCTTCCAGCTTTGCCATCGCCGCGTCTACCTGATCCTTCACTTCCTGGGAAAGAACCTTGCCCGAGGCGTTATACATCGCGCAGACCTCGGTCGTCACGATGAAGCCGGGGGGGATCGGCAGGTCCAGGTTCGTCATCTCGCATAGGTTGGCGCCTTTGCCGCCCAGCAGGTTGCGCATCGACTCGTTGCCCTCAGCGAACATATACACATACTTCGTCGCCATTTAATAACCTCCGTTTGTTTAATTTCATACGGGGATATTATATATAAAGGATAAGGGAAATACAAGAAAAAATTTGCCTGTTACGATGTAATGTCAACAAAATGGGGAAACTCAAAATGTTTTGGCCTTGTATTGAATTCCATAATATGATATAATCGCCCCGTATTCTTCCTTAAACGAATGGAGCCGATTATGCCAAACCTCATCCCGCATCACATACTTATACAGGCTTCCAAGCCAGCCCGCTATATTGGCGGCGAACCGGGCTCGGTTGAAAAGGACCCTGCGTCCGTCAGTACACGCTTTTGCCTATGTTTCCCTGATGTTTATGAAGTAGGGATGAGCTGGACCGGTCTTGGCGTCCTTTATTATATGCTTAACGCAAGGGACGACGTCTATTGCGAACGCGCCTTCGCGCCCTGGGCGGATATGGAAGGGCTGATGCGGGCGAACGGGCTGCCGCTTGCGACGCTTGAGACGGGCGAACCGCTGGCGCGGATGGATATGCTGGGCTTTACGCTGGGCCACGAGATGGGATACTCAAATATGCTGAACATGCTTGATCTTGCCGGTATCCCATTGCTCGCCGCCGAGCGGGGCGGCCAGTGGCCGCTGGTTGCCGCCGGGGGGGCTTGCGCCTGCAACCCTGAGCCGATGGCTGATTTTGTCGACTTTTTTTATATAGGCGAAGCCGAAGCGGGGTTCGGCGCCGTGCTGGACCGTTATGAGCCGGGCATACCCAAAGAGGATTTCCTGCTTGCGATAGCGTCCCTTCCGGGGGTTTATGTCCCGCGCTTCTACAAGCCGGAATATAAGCCGGACGGAACCCTTCGCGGCGTGTTTCCTATAAGACAGGATGTTCCGCAGGTTATAACCAAAGCGGCCGTTAATAACTTAGACGCTATGTTCACGCCGGACCGCCAGATTACGCCCAATGTGGAAAGCGTCCACGACCGGGCCGTGCTTGAAATATTCAGGGGCTGTATCAGGGGCTGCCGCTTCTGCCAGGCGGGTTTCATATACCGGCCTTGCCGGGAGAAAAGCCCGGGGCGGCTGCTTGATAACGCGCGGAAGATTCTGGACAGCACCGGTTATGACGAGATTTCCCTGCTGTCCCTATCCACCGGCGATTATTCCGCCTTTTCGGAGCTGGCCGACGGGGTTCAAGGCCTGGGGAGCAATATATCCCTTTCGCTGCCTTCGCTCAGGATAGACGCATTTTCGCTGGAGCTGATGGAGCGCATGGAAGGCGGGCGCAAGCAGGGCCTTACATTCGCGCCCGAGGCCGGAACCCAGCGCCTCAGGGATATCATAAATAAAAACCTTACCGAGGAAGAGATACTGGAGGGCTGCCGCCTGGCCTTTCAAGGGGGATGGAACCGGGTAAAGCTCTATTGTATGCTGGGCCTGCCCTTTGAGACGGACGACGATGTGCGAGGCCTCGCCGACCTTGCCGCGAAGGTGGCGGATATGTATTATAGCAGCATAAGGCCCAAGAAAGGCGGGCTTACCGTGAACCTCAGCGCGTCCTGCTTCGTCCCTAAGCCGCATACACCGTTCCAGTTCGCGGCCCAGGCGTCTTATGACGAGCTGTGCGAGAAACAGCAGCTCTTGAAGCGTTCTATAAGAAGCCGCTCCGTTAAGTTCAGCTACCACAACGCGGATACCAGTGTCCTTGAAGGAGCCCTGGCCCGGGGAGACCGCAGGACAGGCACGGCCATACTGGAGGCGTTCAAGCTGGGCGCGCGCTTCGACGGCTGGTCTGAGTTTTTTGACTACGGGCTGTGGAAGCGGGCCTTCGTGAACGCCGGGCTGGATATGGCTTTCTACGCCCACAGGGAGCGGCCTTATGACGAGGTCTTACCCTGGGATCATATAAAAACCGGGGCGGACAAGCCCTTTCTTATATCCGAAATGGAACAGGCGCGCCGCGCCGTAACGACGCCGGATTGCCGGACCGCTTGCGCGAGATGCGGGGCCTGCGGCCTTTAAGAGCCTGTTTACTGTCTCCATTCCGACGTCTTCCCGGCGGATTTTCCGCCACTCGTCGTCGCGGCGGCTTGACATAATCTCTTATTATGCCTGCACCGCCGTTCCTAGATTGGCGAAAAATCCTCTCGATAATTCGCCGAAAGCGAGACAGTAAACAGGTTCTAAGGCCGCGAATGAGCAACGAATATATGACTGGAGTATCCTATGGCGGACATTTACAAATACCGAATAACCTATAAAAAGACCGGGACGGCGCGGTACTTAGGGCATCTGGACATGATGCGCGCTTTTCAGCGCGCCATAAGGGCAGCGGGGCTTCAGCCCCGCTATAGCGAGGGGTTCAACCCGCATATAATACTCAGCTTCGCTCAACCGCTTCCGGTAGGGATGACAGGGCTTGGCGAGCTGGCGGACACCGAGCTTCTTGAACCTTTTTCGCAAGAGTATATTATAAGCGAGTTGAACGCTGCCTTCCCCAGAGGCTTAGAAGCTATAGCGGTACGCGCATTATATCCGGGAGAAAAGACCACCGCCGCCCTTGTCCGCGCCGCTGAATACGCAATAACGGCGTCGGTTCAAGGCGATGGGGATTTGAAACAGGCCGCCGAAGAGCTGATGGAGTCGTTCAGCGTTATAATAAGAACCGAAAAGAAGGGCAAGGCGCCCTCAGAGGTTAATATACGCGGGCATATAACGGAGCTGTCGGTTAAAGGGACTTCCGTCCGCGCTGTTCTGTCTTGCGGAGGCCAGGGGAACCTGCGCCCGGAAATAATGCTCTCAGCGTTATGCGATAAGGCCGGGGTTTTTATGGATCCCAACAGAACGGAATACACCAGGGCAAGGTTAATAATGCAGAATGCAAGCGAGGGGATATTATGAAAAAGCGCATAATCATGCCGGCTGTAAAGCTAAACACAATACGCCGTATAATCCTGGATACTTCCGGGCCTCAGGCGCTGGGGGCGCTGACCGAGAACGGCGAACCGGCGGAGTTCATCTCCGTTTCAAAGGAACGCGGTTCGGAGGTGGGCAATATCTATGTCGGCAAGGTTGAAACCGTGACAAAAAACGGCTTTGCTTTTGTTGACATAGGTTTGGAGCGAAACGCCTTCCTTAATCTAAATGACTATAAAGAAGCTGCGAACGCGGAGAGCGTAAAGGCCGGAAAACCCGTAATAGTGCAGGTTACAAAAGACGCGTATAAAGAAAAAGGCGCGGGCGTAACCACGCGGCTTACCTGGCTCGGTCGGTTCTTTGTCGTGGAGCCGGAGGGCGAAGACGGCTCGGTAAGCGTCTCAAAGAAGATTACCGACGAAAAAGAGCGGGAGCGGCTCGCGGGCGTCGCGGACAGTCTGCTCAAGGCTGTAGGCCCGAAAAACAAGCGCGTTATTGTCCGCACGGACGCCGCGAACGCCGCCACCAGCGGCCTTGAGGCCGAGCTGAGGGAACTGTCGGCCGCGATAACGGAAACGGAAAATGAAATCAAAAGGATTCTGGGCGAAAGCGAACTGGCGCTCCCGGCGCTTGTATATAAGGCTTATTCGGGCGCGTGCGCGATGATGGCCGCCGAACTTATGGCTGCGGCAGGCTACAGCGTGAGCGAGATTGTTACAAACGATATCGCCGAGCGCGAAGCGTTGATTTCGGCATATGAACCCAAAGGCGTTAAAGTAGTTTACAAAGACGAGAGGCTCTTTGCGGTATATAACCTGGAAAAGGCGTTGGATACCACGAAGTTCCGACAAGTCCACCTACCCTGCGGCGGAGATATCGTTATCGAGCGGACTGACGCCTGCGTTGTCGTGGATGTCAACTCCGGCCAGCATATAGCGCGCCAGGGGATGGAAGAGCTTGCCCTCAAAGTCAACCTGGAGGCGGCGCGTGAAATCGCGAAGCAGCTAAAACTCCGCAACCTGGGCGGCGCAATCCTCATCGACTTCATCGGGATGAAAGACCCCGCGAATGCCGAAACCCTTATCGATGAGCTAAAAACCGCGCTGGCCCGAGACAGCGCCTCTACCGCCGTAGAGGGAATAACCCGCCTCGGCTTCGTCGAGATGACGAGGAAGCGTGTGCGCAATCCGCTGTGGAGATAACGTGAAAAATTTTTAAGTTTGAGGCGACCGAATTGCATAGCAAAGCTAACGCTCGAAAAAGAGCGTTTGAAAGGTGTAACGAAAATAATTTTATGCAGGCTTCAAGTCATCAATTGAGTTTAACACCTCACCATGAACGGCGAAGCCAAGCTTGGAGAGTTGTTTAATATGTGAGTTAATCTTCTTCTCGCGATTGAATTGATTGTAGTAATCAGCCCCTAGGTCTTTATACTCCCGCCCTGAAGGTACAAAGAAAATCGCAATAGACAAGGAGCGGGCGACGGCCAAAGTTGCCCTGTTCTTCCCCCGATGTGAGGCCAAGCGGGAGTATTGCGCACTGAAGAATGAAGACTTATTTTTTACAGCGGACTTAGCGGACTGAGTCAAGGTTGCTTTGAGCGTTTTATTCCCAAAGGCGGATTTACCGGACTTTCGCTTACCCGCGCTCTCATTATTGCCGGGAGCGGTGCCAGACCAGTTTGAGAAAGTGAACATGATAAAAGGGGAAACGGTAGTAAGAGTAATTGCAGACATTATGAAGGAAGAAACCGAGAATCTTGGAAGAATAATATCTGTGGGCGGAAAAGCTATAAGGAGTACATCTGAAAAAGGGAGACCGAACTCAGCTCTGCAAATATTGACGGCGTACATGGTTGAAAGCGGCGCTGTTCTCGCAGGAAACGATTCACGAGAAGGCAAATGAAATTCCGGTATTTCAAGATATGCTGGAGTATATTGATGTAACAGGCAAGATAGTGACAGCGGACGCGCTGCATTGTCAAAGGGATACATGCGCGACAATAACCGACGAAGCCTATAAAGGCGACTATGTCTTCGGCCTAAAGGAAAATCAAAAGACCCTGCATGATGATATCTGCGATGAAATCAACGATGATGACATCGAAGTTCACGAGGAAATAGAGCTGCTGCGCTATGTATCTAGTGTCTAACCGCGTAAATTAGACAAAGACTTTTTTATCTGTGAACCGTGGACTTCCCTCTTCTTCCAGATAAAAGGTTCGGCAGAA
>JAISVU010000403.1 GCA_031271375.1 Clostridiales bacterium
CGGAACAGGCTCTACCGGCCCGACTGGCCCGACTGGGGCAACTGGCGTTTCCGGCTCAACCGGAGCTACCGGCCCCACCGGAACAGGTTCTACCGGCTCAACCGGCCCAACAGGGGCAACAGGCGTTTCCGGCTCAACCGGAGCTACCGGCCCCACTGGCACAGGCTCTACCGGCTCGACAGGCCCCACTGGGGCAACAGGCGTCTCCGGCTCAACTGGAGCTACAGGCTCAACCGGAGCTATAGGCCCCACCGGAACAGGTTCAACCGGCCCGACAGGAGCTACAGGTGTATCCGGCTCAACCGGAACTACCGGCGCTACAGGCGCCACCGGATTATACCAGATTCCGGTGGTCTACACCACGCGTCAACAACCCGGAACCGTCGTCGCAAACACTTCTCAGACTGTTTCCGCGGCATGTCCTGCCGGATACGCCGCCGCGGGCGGGGGAGCGAGGATTATCGACTCTACAACGGGTCAGCCGATTTCCGGCGCAGTAATTTCCGAATCCCGGCCCGTTACGTCAACGACGCAGCCAAGTAATGGCCAGCAGGCCTCCGGATGGCAGTCGACGATATGGTTTGCGCAAAACGCCACCAATGTAATAGTAGACGCTTACGCGATATGCACCCCGATCGCATAAGCAATAATACCAGCCAATAACATAAAGAAGGACGGATCGAATGTTTCCGTCCTTCTTTTCATATGCTTATTACATGGGGGTAGATCCAGCATGATCGAAGTAAACGATTTAAGTGGGCCTGATACACTAAAAAAAGGGAAGTATATTCTGATGTTTTATACGGACTGGTGTCCGCGCTGCCCGCCGATAATATCAGCGTTATCGTCCATTGAGGAGAAACGGCGCGGTCAGTTTATATTCGCGAAGATTGATTTTGATAAAAATCCGCAGGCACGTGATTTCTTTGACATCTCAGGCGTGCCCGCGATACTGTCTATCAGGGACGGGCTTGTATTAACAGTATGTACCGGCATAGGCGACGTAAGCGTTTGTGAGGAAGCGGTATCCATGCTGTGCGATGAAAGATCGTAGTATCCTCAAAGCTTATACAGCTCAACCCTTTTTCCAGAAACTTCACCGGGAAAATCTCCACCCTTCCCTTGACTGTGCTACGGACTTCCTCGTAACTGGCATAATTTGGGTAGGCAATTTAACTTGCAATTTTCATCAAAAATATTATTGAAAACTTTTTCTTGACAAGCCCTTTCCCTTATGCTAAAATCCGAAAAGTTAAGCATTGATGGGGTGGTTTTGTTGGATTATCTTACAATTATAAAATGTGTTAATCGAATAACGCCGCCGGGTATACGTATTTCATTTATTCGTTATTGTGAGCAATGATTATATCATTGCTCTTTTTATTTGCAGTCGATAAGGAGTTTCCGCATGTATAACCATAAAGACCTTCTCGGCCTGCGCGGGCTGATGAAGGATGATATCCTTTCCATACTGGATAATGCAAGGCTGATGAAGAAACGCGTGGAGAACCCGTCGTTACGCTCACCGAGCCTGGAGCGGCACAGCGCGGTAACGCTGTTCTACGAGTGTTCAACCAGGACGCGCATGTCCTTTACGATGGCGGCGGAATACCTCGGGATGAGGATCAATGACCTGGGCGTGTCGGCCAGCAGCGTGCAGAAGGGCGAACGCCTTATCGACACGGGAAAAACCCTGGACGCTATGGGTGTCTCGGTTATGATAATGCGCCATAACCTGACAGGCGCGGCGCATCTTTTGGCTAAACATGTCCGGGCAGCCGTAATAAACGGCGGCGACGGCTGCAACGAACACCCCACGCAGGCGCTTTTGGATATGTTCACGATCGCAGAGAAAAAGGGCGGCTTCGACGGTCTCAAGGTAGCGATAATAGGCGACATAATCCACAGCAGGGTTGCCAGGAGCAACGCATTCGGTTTATCCGCGCTAGGAGCCCGCGTATTTCTCGCCGGCCCTCCCACGCTGATATCCCGCCATTTTGAACGGCTTGGCCCTTCCGTTACCGTAACGGACAGCGTTAATGAGGCCGTGAGAGACGCCGACGTGATTATGGGCCTGCGTGTGCAGCTGGAACGGCAGAAGGCTGCCGCGTTCCCCGATTTAAGGGAATATGCGCGGTTTTACGGTATAACGGCTGAAATATTGGAAATGGCGAAGCCCGGCGCGCTGATAATGCACCCGGCGCCGGTGAACCGAGGCGTGGAGATGACCTCGGAGGTTATTGACCATGACCGCTCCGTCATAAACGAACAGGTGACAAACGGCGTCGCGGTACGGATGGCGGTGCTAGAGATGCTAGGAGCTAGGGGCTAGCTCCTAGTATGGAAAGGATAAAGATGTCAATGCTGATAAAGAACGGGTTAGTCATTGATCCTACTAATAAAATAGAAGCCGTCATGGATGTGCTGGTTGAGAACGGCGTAATCGCAGCGGTTGACGGGCATATTGAGCCAAGCGGCGGGCATGAGATAATCGACGCTTCCGGTATGTGGATAGTCCCCGGGCTTA
The DNA here is from genome assembly GCA_031271375.1 of Clostridiales bacterium. GTDB lineage: Bacteria > Bacillota > Clostridia > Lachnospirales > WRAX01 > JAISVU01. Next base: position 2,528 of record JAISVU010000403.1, read on the forward strand.
TCGATATGCACGTACACTTCCGCGAGCCGGGGCAAGAGTATAAGGAAACGATAAAGACCGGGGCCGAAGCGGCCGCAAGGGGCGGTTTCACTGCCGTCTGCTGCATGGCAAACACGGTTCCTCCGATTGATAACGAGTTTCTTGTGGAATATATAAAGTCTAAGGCCAGGGACGTTCCAATTCACATACTCCAGGCGGGCAGCGCGACGAGAGGGATGGAAGGCACATGGCTGTCCAACATCGGGATGATGGCGGAAGCGGGGATATCGGCAATTAGCGAGGACGGCAAGACCGTCGCCGACGCGGGGCTGTTCCGTGCCGCGCTTAAATACGCGGCGGGGTTTAATCTGCCCGTCCTGTGCCACTGCGAGGATATGAAGCTGGCCGGGGCGGGGTCAATGAACGCCGGGAACGCCGCCGCTTTGTTAGGGCTTGGTGGGATACCCGCCATCGCCGAGGAGTTAATCATCGCCCGCGATATTATGCTGGCGGAGGATACGGGCTGCCGCCTGCATATCCAGCATGTGTCCACCGCGAACGGAATTAGGATTATAAAGGAAGCCAAAGCGAGGGGCGTCAACGTCACTTGCGAGGCCACGCCTCATCATTTTACGCTGTGCGACGCGGATATCAAAGACTACGATACGAACTTCAAGATGTCCCCTCCCCTGCGCGGCAGGGCGGACATGGAAGCGATAAAGCAGGCGCTTGCGGACGGCACGGTTGACTGCATAGCCAGCGACCACGCGCCCCACTCCGCCGACGATAAGAATGTAGAGTTCTCCAGCGCCGCCAACGGTATTAGCGGGCTTGAGACGGCCCTGCCGCTGGCCTTGACCGAGCTGTATCATACCGGAATTATAAGTTCGGCGCGGCTAGTTGAGCTGATGTCGGCAAACCCGGCGCGGATACTGGGCTTCGCCGGGGGTTCTCTGGCGGTTGGCAAGGCCGCTGACATTACCATAATAAACCCGGACGCTGAGTATAAAATCGATGTCTGTTCGTTCCGCTCAAAAGGGAAGAACAGCCCCTTTGACTGCAGGCCGGTCAAGGGCCGCGCCGAGCGGACAATCCGGGCGGGAAAGACAATTTACAGGGAGAACGTATGTTAGGGACAGTCGTAAACGCGGCTTCGATAATCGCCGGGGGGCTTATCGGGCTTTTATTCAAGGGCCGCTTGAAAGAGCGTATCAGCGAGGCCGTTATGCAGGGGATTGCCCTTGCGGTGGCCGTAATAGGGCTTAACAGCGTCCTGGGGGTTTTCCTTGACGGCTCGGCCGAAGCGCTGCTGTTTATCATAAGCCTTGCGATGGGCGGGCTTATAGGGGCCGCCGTCAATATCGACAAGGCATTTACCGCCTTCGCCGTCTTCGCCGAGCGGAAGATCAGCAAAAACGCCGAGGGCGGCGCGCTGTCTAAGGGCTTCGTCTCAGGCAGCATACTGTACTGCGTCGGCACTATGGCGGTTATCGGCTCAATCGAGAGCGGCGTAATGGGCAAGCATGACATACTCTTCGCGAAATCCATGCTGGACGGCATCACAGCCGTCGTCTTCGGCGCTACGCTGGGGCCGGGGATCATCCTGTCGGCCCTCTCGGTCTTTGTTTATCAGGGGGCCATTACCCTCGCGGCGGGCCTGCTCTCGCCCTGGATAACGGAGCCGATGCTGGCACAGATACAGGCCGTCGGCGGGGTGCTGGTCTTCGCAATCGGGCTTAACATGCTGAATATAACCAAGATTAAGCTGGCTAACTTTCTGCCCGCCGTGTTTATACCGGTGGTTTATTATGCCGTGATGGGGGTATTCTTATAATGACGCAGGCAATAGACGCGCTTATCGAAAAAATCCGTGAAACCGGCTGCCCGGTATGCGTAGGGCTGGATCCGGTTATCGAGTATTTGCCGCCGGGCTTACCGGATTTTATAACATTTAACAAAGGGCTGATAGACGCCCTGGAAGGGCTTGTCCCCTGTGTCAAACCTCAAATCGCGATGTATGAGCGGTACGGAATACCGGGGATAACGGCTTATACAGAGACGATAGCCTATGCGAAATCAAAGGGTTTTACCGTCATAGGCGATATAAAGCGCGGGGACATCGCATCCACCGCAGCCGCTTACGCCGAGGGACATCTGGGCGGCGGTTCCCGCGCGGACTTCGTTACCGTAAACCCGTTCCTGGGCCGGGATTCCGTGGAGCCTTTCATTGAGGTATGCAGGAAAAACGGTAAAGGGATTTTCGTATTGGTCAAGACTTCGAACCCCGGCAGCGCTGATATCCAGGACTTGGATGTGGGCGGCGAAAAGCTCTATGAACGCGTGGGTTCAATGGTCGCGGACTGGGGCGCAGGGCTTATGGGTAAATACGGCTACAGCTCCGTAGGAGCCGTCGTGGGAGCCACGTGGCCGGAACAGGCGGCGGCGCTGCGCAAACGTATGCCGCACACCTTCTTCCTGATACCCGGCTACGGCGCGCAGGGCGGCAAGGCGGAGGATATAGCCCGCTGCTTTGATAAGGACGGCTTGGGCGGCGTCGTCAATTCTTCCCGGGGCATCATAGCCGCTTGGAAGAAGCCGGAGTACGCCGGGGCGGATTACCGCGACGCCGCAAGGGAGGAAACGCTTAAAATGAAGGCTGATTTGGGGAGATTCATTCATGTACGGTAAAGCGGCTCTTGTGCTGGGAGACGGGGAGCGGTTCGAGGGGACGGCCTTCGGAGAGATCATAAACGCTTGGGGCAGGACGGCGGTCCTTAGCGGGCCTGTGGGGCTGCAGGAGTTTATAACGGATCCCGCCAGCGCCGGACTGATAACGGTGACGACGCATCCGCTCGCGGGAAACTGCGGGATTAACCTGGAAGACATGGAATCGCGGGATATATGGATTTCCGCGCTGGTTACGCGTGAGAACTGCCGGAAACCCGGGGGTTGGCGCTGCGAGATTGAGCTGGACGCTTTTTTGCGGAGACAGGCCGTCCCCGGCATCGAAGGCGTTGATACGAGGGCTTTGATCCGGCATATCCGCCGGAACGGGGCCTCGGAAGCCATAATCCGGCAAGAAGGCGGCGCTGGCGGCGCGGCAAAGCAATATAAGGCGGAGCGTAACAGGATGCCGGGCAGCGGGCCGAACATCGCGGTTATTGATCTGGGCGTCCGCAGGAGTGTTCTAGCGCGGTTAATGGAGCCCGATATAGACGGGAATCTGTTTATTTTCCCCTGGGACGCGGGATATGAAGAAATTATGGACATTTCCCCCGCCTCGGTTCTGGTGACCAACGGGCCGGACGGAGATTTTTTAACCGCAAAGGACACAAAAAACACAAAGAAAAGCAAAGTCATTGATGTGCTGGCAAAGCTCGCCACCCGCGTTCCCGTTTACGGGATGGGCTTGGGAGCCGTTCTCTTGGGCGCCGCCCTAGACGCTGAGATAGAACCGCTTTATTCCGGTCATCACGGCTCGTCCATAACCGTGAGAGCCGCTGATGCTAAGTTATACGTTACCGAGCAGAATCATCGTTATACGCTTAAAAATATGCCATCTGACATGAAAATAGAGTTTTTAAACGTCAACGACGGCTCGGTCGAGGGGTTCAGCGCGGGAAACGCATACGGCGTAATGTTCTCCCCCGCAACTACTATGACCCATAGCCGGTCGACGGCGTTTTTCTATGATAAGCTCCGTCAATCATCGAGGTGAAGTGAAATATGCCAAAAGACCCGTCAATTAAAAAAGTATTGATAATAGGCTCCGGCCCGATCGTCATCGGCCAGGCCGCCGAGTTTGACTATTCCGGAACCCAGGCGGTATCGGCCTTCAAGGAAGAGGGCGTCGAGGTGGTGCTTGTGAACTCCAACCCCGCCACGATTATGACGGACGCGGGGCTGGCCGACCACACGTATATCGAGCCGCTCAACTCCGTTTTCCTCCGCAAGATAATAGCAAAGGAGCGGCCCGACTGTATCATCGCCGGTATGGGCGGGCAAACGGGGCTTAACTGCGCCGTGGAGCTATTCGACGACGGAACCCTGGAGCGGTACGGAATAAGGGTTATCGGCACCGCGATTGAGGCTGTGAAGCGCGGTGAGGACCGAGAGCTCTTTAAGGAGCTTATGGCAGAAATAGGCCAGCCTGTAGTCGCAAGCGGCATCGTTACCTCGGTGGAAGCCGGGCTTTCCCTTGCCCAGGATATCGGTTATCCCGTGGCGGTGAGGCCCGCTTATACGCTGGGCGGTGCGGGAGGCGGCATAGCGGCCGACGAACACCAGCTTGCGGACATTCTGGAACACGGCCTGCATATGAGCAGGGTTGGCCAGGCCATTGTGGAGAAATCCATAAGGGGATGGAAGGAAATTGAATTCGAGGCTGTCCGCGACGGCTTAGGCAACAGCGTTATAGTCTGCTCTATGGAAAACATTGATCCCGTCGGCGTCCACACCGGGGACAGCATCGTCGTCGCCCCGGCGCAGACATTAAGCCGCAGGGAGTACGACATGCTTGCGGGAGCAGCCCTTGCCATCGTTGAAGCGGTGGATATAAAGGGCGGCTGCAACGTCCAATTCGCGTTAAACCCGGAGAGCTTTGATTATTATGTGATAGAGATAAACCCCAGGGTAAGCCGGTCGTCGGCGCTGGCGTCGAAAGCCACCGGATACCCTATCGCAAGGGTGGCTTCTAAGATAGCGATGGGTTACGCGCTGGACGAGATACGAAACGGCTTAACCGGCGTTACGTTCGCCTGTTCAGAGCCGGTCACGGATTATATCGCGCTCAAGATACCCAAGTGGCCCTTTGATAAGTTTACCGGCGCGACGCGCACGCTAGGCACCCGGATGATGGCGACGGGCGAGGTAATGTCTATCGGAACCAGCTTCGAACAGGCCTTGCTAAAGGCCGTCCGCTCACTGGAGATAGGCCAGTACAGCCTTTGGCGTAAGTCTTCGGGAGAGCGGAGCCTGGAGGAGCTAAGACGCCGTGTAGGGATACCCGACGACGAGCGCCTCTTTGACCTGGCCGAGATGCTGCGCAGGAATTACCGCGTAGAGATGGTGAGCCACATTACCGGTATCGCGCCTTTCTTTATCGAGAAGATAAAGAATATAGTGGACGCGGAGGAAGGTTTAAAAAGGCTCAGTTTATCTTTACTTGACGAGGATAATCTCCTGCGTCTGAAGAGAATGGGCTTTTCGGATAAGGGGATAGCGGATTTTATTCAGGCAAGCCCGATGGACGTCTACAGTATGCGCAGGAAGCTGGGTATCCTGCCCGCATACAAGAAGGTGGATACCTGCGCCGGGGAGTTCGGCGCGGTGTCGCCCTATTATTACAGCACATATGACACAGAGAACGAGACCGGAGGTATCGATGAGTCTTCACCTAAGAATGCCGTCG
>JAISVU010000414.1 GCA_031271375.1 Clostridiales bacterium
TAATAAAGGCAGGCGGGAAAACCGTCCCCGACAGAACCCTGGAAGAAGCGGCGAAACTGGCGGCTTATCACAGCAAGGCCAAAGAGGGTAGCCTCGTTCCGGTGGATTATACGCTGCGAAGGCATGTAAAAAAGCCCGGCGGGGCGAAGCCCGGGGCTGTTATTTACACGAACCAAAGGACGGCGTTCGTGAAGCCGGAGATTACAGTGTCACATTAGCCTTCACCATCGCCTTTTTTATCGCAGCGCAGAGGGCGACGGAGGCGGCGACGCCAAAGACGGCGTTTATCGACGAGGCTATGGCGGCCGTTCCCGTGGCGGCCAGAGCGGTTGACATCCCCAAGGTGTTGGCGAGCCGCCCGGACAGCACATAGGACGCCGACTGCCAAAAACCCTGCTGGGCGGTCAGAACCTGCAGGAACTTCGAGATAAGGTACTGCGCAACGTAGAACGCCGAAGCGGTCACGGCTCCGATGATATTTAATCCCAGGTTATCGGCGTTTCTGGACTCGCCCTTATACTTGGCGTGGGTAATAACGCCGCAGATAAAAGCCATCAGGAAACGGGCGGCAAAGGTATGCAGCGCGTCCTGCACATAAGCGGGGTTAACAGCATCGAAGAAGAACGCGCCGATGCCCGCCGCAAGGCCGCCCTTCTTGCCCCCAAGCAAGAAACCCGCCAGCAGGATTACAGCGTTGCCGATGTGTATCCGCGTCGGCGCGGTGCCGGGTACAAGCGGGATAGGGAACGAGACGTTAAGCGAAACAAATACCAGGGCCGCCATAACGCCTGTCAAAGCCACAGTCTTAACGGAGAATTTCTTTCTTTCCATTGTAATCGCTCCTTAAGGATGTAATATGAAATATAATGAGGTATTATGAAGAATATTTTAGCGGAAATCCGAATAAAACACTATATTAAAAACACGCTTGTGTTCTTGCCGCTGGTTTTTTCGTTAAACCTCACGGATACGCGTCAGTTAGGCCTTTCCGCGCTGGTGTTCGCGGCGTTCTGCTTCCTGTCGTCCGGGGTGTATATTGTAAACGATATCGCGGACGCGGCCAGGGACCGGCTGCACCCGGATAAAAAGCACAGGCCTATAGCCAGCGGCGCGATGAGCGTTAAGTCCGGGATAACGCTGGCCAGTGGTTGTTTCGCGCTTTTCGCGGCTTTCGCGGTCATAATTACGGTTCTGAGCGGCCCAGTTCCCGCCGTCCTGCTATTATCATACGCGGTTATAAACATTTGCTATTCTTTTATTCTAAAACACTACGCTATTATCGACTGTTTTTGCGTAATGGCGGGGTTTATTCTGCGGATCGAAGCCGGGGCCGCCGCCATCGGGGTGCCTGTTTCAAACTGGCTGCTGCTTACGATAATGTCCCTATCGCTGTACCTGGGCTTTGGCAAACGCAGTGGAGAGCTGGGAGAGGCCGGCGGCACGAGAGACGTGCTGGCAAAGTACGGCGCCGCCTTCCTGGATCAAGCCCTGGGTTCAATGATGACGCTGAGCATAGCTTTCTACGCGTTGTGGTCCATCGACGCGGACACCGCAGCGCGGCTGGGAACGGATAAAATGGTTTGGACTGTTCCCCTTGTGGCAGCGGGCCTGCTGCGGTACGCGATGAAAGCAGGCGGAAGCGCGGGAGATCCGGTGTCCGTCATCCTCGCCGATAAGCCTACCTGGGTTATTATGATATGTTACGTTTGCGCGTCGGTGGGCATTATCTATCTCCTGTAATTAATAATCACCAAATTCATCGTCAAACTCTTCGTCATCCTCGCCGCCGATATCATCGTCGTCGTCGCCGCCCTCAATCGTAAAGCCCATCCGCGTAAACAGCGCGTCCATATACTTCCTGCCGTCTGATTCCCCGATCTCCTCGTCTTCTTCATCCTCATCGTCGATATGAAAACGTTTCCTCATTTCCTCTTCTTCATCTTCATCAAGGTCGAAATCGAAATCCTCGTCATCCATATCTTCCAAGTCTATTTCATCCAAATCCTCTTCGTCGTCGAATAAATCAAAATCGAAATCGTCGTCATCAATGTCCAAGTCCAGGTCGTCTAAATCAATTAAATCGCCGTCATCAAAGTCAAAGTCCTCCATGTCAAAATCCAAATCCTCATCCAAGTCGTCAAGGTCGTCTTCATCCATGTCAATGTCCATGTCGTCGTCATCATCGTCGTCGTCCATATCTAAATCCTCGTCATCTTCGTTTGAATCCTCATCAAAATCATCCGGCATATCAAAAATTCCGCCGAACCCATCCATATCATCGGCATTCATAAAGGCGAAGAACCATGATTCCATTTAAAGACACCTCCGTATTAGTATTAGACTCCCATTACCGCGTCGACGGGTAATGAGATGATAAGGCCCTGGGCCGCGCTGGCAAGGCCGCAGCGTTTGTTTACGGCGCCCATAATCGTGAGCTTCTCGCCCTTTTCGGCAAGGACTAAAACAATCTCCTTCTCCTCACCCAGCTTGATTCCGGCGAACTTTTCCGGCAGGGCGGATCCCAGCTGTCTCGCGTGGATAACGGTGCCTCCGGTCGCGCCTGCCTCCCGGGCCGCTTCCATCAATTCCTCGGAAAAGCCCTGGTTTATTATAGCCAGGATTAAATCGTGCGTATGGTTTGTATCCATCCTCTTTGCATCCCTCTCGGTTTTTTCGCTTATATTCTTTAATCTCTCCTCGCGGAGGATAATGCTTGACATCTTGCTAACCCCGGACAAAGGCGCGAGAAAGGCGATTCCGTTGCCGGAAACAGCCATTTTTAAACGTCTCGCGGCGTCGGCCATAAGGGTTAAACCGGCATCCTCCGGCACCACGCATACCGTTACGGCCTTGTCGGAGCTGTCCAGCCCCAGTATGTGCAGCATTTCGGATCTTGCGGTTCCGTGGGCCCTGAATTGAAAAAACAAGAACACCCCGTCGTTCTCCAGCATTTTGTCGAGGTCAACCGCCTTATCCCAATCGTTTATAACAAACAACAGAGATAAGACCGGTATCGCTTGCGTCTCACATTCTGTCATCTACTGCTCCTCCTTTGGTGAATCTTCCTTTAATGAATCTCCTATTAATAAATCATCTTCCGGCAACTCATTCTCCGTCTCTTCTTCATCAATTATATCTATATTTTCGTTAAAATCAATGATTTCATTCTCCTCCTCTTCAGTCATCAGCTCTTCAATAATCCTTGCGCTGGCTGCCGCCGCCGCTTTGGTCTTATCCAGTTTAAGCCGGTAGCTTAACCCCTGAACTTGAATGGCTATAAGCGGCGTCATCGCAACCAGCGCGACGATTCCAAACGCGTCCCTCGCGATGTTGCCGCCTAGGGCCTCGCTTGCCCCCATCGCAAAAGGCAGCAGGAAGGTCGTTGACATCGGGCCGCTGGCGACGCCGCCGCTGTCGAAGGCAATGCCGACAAAGAGCTTTGGCACGAAGAATGTAAGGCCCAGGGCGATTATGTACCCCGGTATCACAATCCAATATATTGAAATGCCCGTTATAACCCGTAACATCGCCAGCCCCACTGAGACGGCGACTCCTATAGAGAGGCAGAGATTCATTGTCTTGCTGGACACCAGGCCGTTGGTTACATCCTGAACCTGATTGTTTAATATATGCACCGCCGGTTCCGCCGTCACGATAAAGTATCCGCACAGCGCGCCGATGGGAATCAGGAGCCATTTGAACCCCCCCGAGGACAGCTCCGCTCCAAACATATGGCCGACGGAGACAAACCCCACCTCAACCCCGGTAAAAAACAGCACAAGCCCAATATACGCGTACAGGAAACCCACGGACATACGCAGTATCTGTATTTTCTTGAAGCGTTTCGTCACCGCCTGGAATATGATAAACACCGCGACTATCGGCGAGACGGCCAGTAAAACGTTCCAGGCCTGATGAGGCATTTCTCCGAGGAACTCCTTTACTACGTCCCGGGTTGTTTCCACCGCAGGGATTACAACCTCGCCGATCATCGCGGCGTCGGGCCGGTAGAATATACCCAGCACCATCACCGCTATTATAGGGCCGACGGAACAGAGGGCCACCAACCCGAAGCTGTCGCTGGAGGCGTTCTGGTCGCTTCGCAGCGACGCGAGCCCCACGCCGAGCGACATTATGAACGGAACCGTGATAGGCCCTGTCGTAACCCCGCCCGAGTCGAAAGCCATTGAAAGGAAGTCCGCCGGGGTGAACGCCGATATAGCGAACATTACAACATAAAACAGTATTAACAGCATACTCAGGCTTATACCAAACATTACGCGCAAGACGGCGATAACCAGGAAGAAACCGACGCCTATCGAAATCGTCAGGATAAGCACCATGTTGGGTATCGCGGAGACTTGCTCCGCAAGCACGGTTAAATCTGGTTCGGCAACCGTGACGATAATGCCCATTGCCATGCTTATAACCGCGACGACGCCGATCTTTTTTGACATCGACAGCTCCGCGCCGAAGCCTTCGCCCAGGGGCTGCATCGACATGTCAACCCCCAGCTG
>JAISVU010000027.1 GCA_031271375.1 Clostridiales bacterium
GCAGCATTTTCCTTCACATACTTGCACGTTTGGTAGGATGCGTTGTCGAGGACGATATGAATAGGGCGGCTGAAAGAACAGTCAAGTTTTTCGAAGAGGCGGCATAACGCCGCCCCTACAGCTTTGCACAGTCCAATGTTCGTTGTAGTGCTAAATTGACAACATAGGATTTTTTATAAACAAATCAGCCAGTTTATCCCCTTCATTCACTCTGAGATAAGCCATTCATATCACCCCACTCTTTCATAAATTTCAAAACAGATATAAAACTCTGTCCAAGCGCGGTCAAAGTATATTCCACTCGCGGAGGGATTTCCTTAAAATCATGCCGTTCAATAAACCCGTCCTGCTCTAACTCACGGAGCTGCTTCGTTAGGGACGACTCCGTTATCTTCTCAATCTTCCGGCGCAGCGCGCCGAATCTGTGTATATCGTGGACGGATATATAGTAGAGTATTTCCAATTTCCATTTGCCGCCCAGTATTTTTTGCAGCAAGGATATCGTCTTGCAGCGCCCTATAGCCAGTTCGCTATTTTCACTGAAACCCACTCCATTCTCTTTTTTCACACTTAAAAATACAGGCTCTGACGGTAAGGGATTCTTTGATAAAGTGTCAGAGCATTGCTATGTTCGCGAGCATCCTTACCGAAAGAAACAAAGCAGGGTTATCAATGGCTTGCGATACTTTATTGATACGGAAAGTGAAGAGGCAATGCAAGAGTATCGCGCCAATCGCGCAGATATTACGTACACAGCCCCAAAACCTCGTCCGCGAACTAACTGAAATTTTACTTGCGTTTTTACTCCTCGCGTGTTATCATAACCCTTACAGTTATAAACACGCGGAAGGGGGCGTGACGGTGAATGCCAAGTTCATTATAAACCGGTTAATATATACGCTGTTCATGTTTCTTTTCGTGATTACCTTTAACTTTATACTCTTTCGTCTAATGCCCGGCGACCCGCTGTCCATCATGTCCAAAGAGGTTAAGTCGTCGCCGGAGACCCGGGCCTCGATGGAAAGGCTCTACGGGCTGGATAAACCCATTGCGGAACAATACATAAATTACGTAAAAAGTATGATTACGTTTGATTTCGGTATGTCCTTCAACTATAGGATGCCCGTTGCCGAAGTCCTGTCCGATAAAATCAAGAACTCGGTGGTTCTTGCGCTGTGGGCTACCCCGCTGGGGATAGCCATTGGCGTTGTAATGGGGATTGTCGCGGCGGCCTTCCGGGGGAAGAAGGCTGATTCCATCATCACGACCTCGTCTATGGTTATTTACGCCATCCCGTCTTTTTGGCTTGCGATGATTCTTATGCTCTACCTGGGCGTGAAGTTTAAGCTGGTGCCAATCAGCGGGATGACGAACCCCGGCATGACGTTCGCCACGTATTTTGATTATTTAAAGAATTTGGCCTGGCATATGATAACCCCTGTGGTGTCTTATGCGCTGGCTACGTTTGGCAGTTACTTCCTTATCATGCGCAGCTCGATGCTGGACGTGTTCGCGGAGGACTTTGTGCTGACGGCCCGGGCAAAGGGATTATCCCGCAGGAAGGTTATTACGCGGCATGTCGTGCCAAATGCGATGCTCCCGATTACAACGGTTATCATAACCAGCATAGCGCTGATGTTCACCGGGTTCTTCTCGATAGAAATTTTGTTTTCCTGGCCAGGGGTAGGGCGTATGATGGTTGAGGCCGTGACGAAGCAGGACTACCCGCTGATGCAGGCGATAAACTTCCTTATCGCAGTGGCGGTCGTGATTACGAACCTCCTTGTGGATATACTGTACGGATACCTGGATCCGAGGGTAAGGGTGGAGTGAAACAATATATACCCACGAAGGGAATGGGTTTTAATAATGCAATTCAAAATGGTTCTTGAATACGCGGACAAGATATGGATTGCCCATTGCGAGGAGCTGAAAATAACGCTGGAAGAAGGCTCTTTTGACGCGCTGGTTGTACGGATGAAGATAGCGATACAGGAAATAGCGGAGTTGGAGCTGGGGTATAAAGGCGATATAGACCTTTTGATTACAATGAAGGACAGAATCGAGAACATTAAAGCGGTGAGCTGATGGGGAATTACTCATCGCAGGTAAAAAGTATTTTAAAAGCGCATGGATGCACCTTCATAAGGTATGGCAAAGGAGACCATGAACGATGGTACAGCCCCATAATTAACGCCAATTTTTCTATCGACGGTAAAATAGAAAGCCGCGTAAGCGCGAATAAGCAGCTGAAAGACGCAGGAATCACACAGAAGGTGTAATTTTCTTACGGATATACTACGGGTACCTGGATCCGAAGGTAAGGGTGGAATGAATACTGCAAGGATGAAGGATAATTGATATTCGTCTTACTTGCCGATTAGTGGCATCGCTGAAGGTGCGGAAAATTTATATTATCTGGAGCAAAGAGAGGTATGGCGTGAACATTACATTAAGGGCAATTGACAAAGATAATTTTAAGAAAGTTATCTCATTGAAAGTAGAAAAGTATTGCGCATCAAACTTGTATTCTCTGGCGCAAACGAAAATTTTCCCAGAAGAAATACCGCTTGCGATATATAATGATGAGGAACCTGTTGGTTTTATTATGTATGGAATTGAACCGCGCGATAGTAATGTGTATTGGATAGATCGATTTATGATTGATGAAGCGCACCAAAGGAAAGGTTTCGGGAAAAAAGCCCTTGAAATGGCAATTGATATAATCAAACAGGACAAAACACGTGATACGATAAAAATAAGCACAAATCCGGAAAACGCTGTCGCAAGGAAGTTGTATGCGGATTTAGGCTTTTATGATACCAACGAACTTGATGATGGGGAAGTATTGCTGGTACTAAAGTATTAGCCATCTGATAATAAGCATTTTCTTCAGCAGTAAAAATTTTCATCAAAACGCAGCTATTTTACGGATTAAGGAGAGGCGGCGGCACGAAATGGACGCAGTTAAGACTATTAATGCAAAACCGACCAAGAAGCACAACAAAGCCGCCGCCGGGTTCAAGCTGTTTATCGGCAACGGCAAGGCCGTGTTCGGCGCGGTTCTTCTGCTGCTCTTCCTGGTGTTCGCCGCGATAGGCCCGGTGCTGTACGAGTATCATCACGACGGTTATGCCCTGGGGAGCCGCCTCCAGGCCCCTAACGAGGAATACCGGATGGGCTTGGACGAGCTGGGCCGCGACGTGTTCGGCGCGATAATCTACGGCGCCAGGGCTTCGCTGATGATCGGCTTCTTCGTTACGCTGCTCGTGGTTATCGTAGGCACGGCGCTGGGGATAACGGCCGGGTATATCGGCGGTGTCTTCGACATAATTATTATGCGCATAACGGAAGCGTTCATGCTGGTGCCTTTTATGCCGCTGGTGCTGACCCTCGCAGCCATCGTGGGGCAACGGTTTTCCAATATCATCATCATACTGGGCCTTACTTCGTGGCCCGGCACCGCCCGCCTTGTAAGGGCGCAGACCCTTACGATCAAGCAGCGCAACTATGTGGAGCGGGCGAGGGCGCTGGGGGCGGGGAGCGGCTACATAATGTTCCGGCATATCCTGCCTAACGTGTTCCCGCTGATATTCTCCAATATCATATTGTTGGTTCAGAATGCGATAATCGCGGAGTCGACGCTGGCCTTTTTGGGCATAGGCGACCCCTCAATCCCCACCTGGGGGCAGCTCTTGCGGAGCGCGAGGGAGGAAAGCGCCGTCGTTACCAATTCCTGGTGGATGTTCATACCCGCCGGGGCTTGTATCGTTCTGCTGGCGTCGTCTTTCGTGTTTATAAGCTACGGGTTTGACGAAATACTCAACCCCAAGCTCAGAAAACGGTAAAGCGAGGTGATGTGATGCCGCTCTTGGAAGTCAGCGATTTAAAGACCTATTTCAAAATCTCCCGGGGCGAGATAAAGGCCGTGGACGGCGTCAGCTTCACCGTTGACAGCGGCGAGGCCCTGGGCCTTGTGGGCGAATCTGGATGCGGAAAGACGACGACCGCCCTGTCCGTCATTAAACTCCTGCCCGAGAACGCAAGGGTGGCGGGCGGTAAGATTGTCTTTAACGGGCGGGATATCACGGCGCTTAAAGACGACGACCTCTATGATTTCCGCTGGGCCGAGGCTTCAATGGTGTTTCAGGGGGCTATGAACGCCCTAAACCCGGTCAAGCGCGTGTCCGACCAGATTATGGAAGCGCTGTTCTTACATAAAAAGGGTATGACGAAGAAGGACGGCCTTGCGCGGGTGAAGGAGCTGTTTGAGCTGGTTGAGCTTAACCCGTCGATGATCCACTGCTATCCCCATGAGTTTTCCGGCGGGATGAGGCAGCGGGCGGTAATCGCGATGGCGCTTGCCCTGTCCCCCAAGCTGGTTATCGGCGACGAGCCCACGACCGCGCTGGACGTAATGGTGCAGGCCCAGATTATAGACCTGATCAACAGCCTCCGCGCCAAGCTGGGCATGGCGCTGATTATGATAACCCACGACCTCAGCGTCATCACCGAGCTGTGCGACAAAACGGCGGTGATGTACGCGGGTAAGATAGTCGAGATGGGGAGTACGGTAGAGGTAACGACTTCGTATCTTCATCCGTACACGGAGAAGCTCATTACGGCTTTCCCTAATATCTACAAAGAGCGCAGGATGGTTGACTCCATCCCAGGAGACCCGCCGGATTTGTTCGAGCCGCCAAAGGGCTGCCGGTTCGCGGAACGCTGCCATGTAAAGATAGGCGATGTTTGCGAATGCGAGGAGCCTGTACTGACGGATATAACGGGCAAAGGCCATTACGCGGCCTGCCACAAGCTGACAGGGGGCGGTGCGTATGTCTGAAACCGCTTTAGTTGGCGTTAAGGACGTCAGCGTCGAGTTCAAGATTCGCCAGGGGTTTATCGACGAGTTCATAAGGCGTAAAAAGAAGGTAGTCCGGGCCGTCGACAACATATCCTTCGATATCGCCCCGGGTGAGATTCTATCGCTTGTGGGCGAGAGCGGCAGCGGGAAGACCACTACGGGGCGGGCGCTGCTCAGTCTTGTGCGCAGTACCGCAGGGAACGTGTATTTCCACGGCGGCGATATCGGGCTGCTCAAGGGCAAGCAGGTACGGGACTTTCGCAAAAAGGCTCAGATGATATTCCAGGATCCGTATCAGTCCCTTAACCCGCGCTTCAACGTGTTTGAGATCGTTACCGAGCCGCTGCTATTCAACGAGCATAAGAACGCCGACCGCGCCGTTAAAGAAGAAATGGCGGTGAAAGCCCTGGAATTCGCTGGGCTGCGTCCCGGCATAGAGTATCTGTACCGCTATCCCCACGAACTGTCCGGGGGCCAGCGGCAGCGCGTTTCCATCGCGACCTGCTTCATCATGTCGCCGGAGCTGATCGTCGCGGACGAGCCGGTGTCGATGCTGGACGCGTCAGTTCGGGCGAACATACTCAAGCTCTTCGTCGGGATGAAGGACGAGAAGAACGCGGCGATACTGTTCATCACGCATGACCTCTCTCTTGCCTGGCTCATATCAGACCGTATCGCGATAATGTACCTGGGCAAGATTGTGGAGATCGGCCCCGCCGATATTATAGCCGGGTCTTGTATGCACCCTTATTCCCAGGCGCTTACCAGCGTGCTTGCGATGGTGGGCGAGGAACGGCGCCGCCCGCGCATTATTCTCAAAGGCGAGACGCCTTCGCCGATGAATATCCCGGAGGGATGCCGCTTCCACCCGCGCTGCCCTGCCGTGTGCGACCTCTGCCGCAAAGAAGAACCGACGCTTAAAGAGGTTCAACCGGGGCATTCGGTGATGTGCCATTATCCGGGTAAGATGTAACGCTTGTGGTTTCAATAATACCAATATAAGGAGGAAGATTATGAAGAAAGTTATCGCTTTGTTACTTGCGGCTATGATGGTTATTGGCTTGGCCGCCTGCGGCCAGACGCCGGCCCCCGCCGGGGACGAACCGCAGCAAGAGGTTCAGGGCAGCGACGAGCCAGTCATATTCCGTTACGGCTTGTTCAACGACTGGATGGATTCCAAGAACCCTTATTCGTCCAGCTGGGCCATCTCAACCACCGTCTACCACAGCAACCACTACGAATACCTTGTGAGGCTTAACCCCGCGCTGGAGCAAGAGGGTTTCCTCGCCGAGAGCTGGAGCGTCAGCGAAGACGGCATGACCTGGACGATCAACGTGCGCCAGGGCGTTCAATGGACCGACGGCGAGGCCTTAACCGCCGACGACGTCGTGTTCTCCTACAAAGCGGTGCTGGAGAACGAGCTTCCGAGGTTCTACTCAGAGATCAGCAGCATCACGGACATCGTGGCTGTTGACGAGTACACGGTTGAGCTTACGACCTCGGTACCCAGGGCCGACTACATAAACATGTTCATCATGCCCATCGTACCCGAGCATATCTGGAACGTCAACGAGACCCAGGAAGACTTTATGAACTTCTTCGACCCCAACCTTATCGGCACCGGGCCGTTCATCTTCGTTGACGAGAGCGTTGACGAGTTCGTCCGCTACAAAGCCAACGACAACTACTGGGGCGGGCGTCCCAATATCGACGAGCTGATCTACGTCTTCTTCGCCAACGACGACATCAAGATGCAGGCCCTCGCGGCCGGCGAGATAGACATCACGACGATCACCGCCGCCCAGTTTGATTCCGTCAGCGCGATGGAAGGCATTGAAACCGTCGAGTACGGCACGCTCTCGTTTACCGAGATGGGCTTCAATATGTGGCAGGACGAGGCCTCAAAAGGCAACCCCCTTATCCGCGACGTTAAGGAAATACGCCAGGCTATCGACTACGCCATCAACTATGACGAGCTTATCGAGTTTGCCAAGGGCGGCTTTGCCAACCACGAATACGGCCTTATCCCCAGCCTCGCGAAGCCCTACGCCTGGACGCCCGACGCCGACACTATGCGCGGGTTCGATCCCCAGAAGGGAATAGAGCTGCTGGAGTCCGCCGGGTTCACGACCGTTGACGGCGACGGCATCCGCTCCAACGACGCCGGGGAGAAGCTGAGTTTCCGCGCCTCCGTCATCGAAGGCTCTTATAGGGACGCCGCGCTGCTTATCCAGGGCTACTGCAAGGATATCGGCATAAACCTTGATATCACGTTTGTGGATTCCGCCCGTCAGAGCGATATTATCTACGAACAGGACTTCGACACGGACATCTACTTCTGGGGCTGGACCGGAGACTATGAAGACCCCGGTTACATCCTTTCCATTATGACCACGGAGCAGGTTGGCGGCCGCAGCGACTGCTTCTACTCGAACCCCGCCTATGACGAGCTGTTCAACGCTCAGATCAGCATGGTGGATCAAGAAGAGCGTATCGCAGCCGTCACCGAGATGCAGGAGATTATCTACGAGGATTGCCCGTATCTTCTTCTGTACTCGAACGCCAACGTCCTCGCCTACAACGGCGAGAACTGGGAAGGCTTTATCCGCCAGCCCGCCGAGTTCGGCAGCATCCTCACGATGAGATCGCTTGCCAACGTGTCGCATAAGTAAAGATTTTTGACGCAAAAGCCCCTCTGCGGCGCTGTCTGGCCGCAAAGGGGCTTGAGTTTTGTATCATTAATAAAGGAGGCTTCACAAATGAGCAAATTCGAAAACGCTATGAAGCTAATGCAGGAACGCTGCGGGAACGGAGACCGCGAGGAGATTATCGGCCTTGCCACTATATCGTTGACCCCAACAGCGACCGGCGCGCCTCGCCCAGCTGCGCGCATGGTCTGCGCCTATTACCAGGACGGCGCGTTTTATGTGTCCACCGACGCCACAAAGAATAAAATGCTGCAGATTGAAAAGAACAGCGAAGTCTCCGTCTGCGGCTTGAATTGGTACGCGTTCCAGGGCGTTGCGGAAAATCTGGGCTGGGTTAAGGATGAAAAGAACGCGGAGATAAGGGCGAGGTTCAAAAAGGTTTTCGACTGGTTTGATGAGGTCGGAGACGAGGACAACCCCAATTCCATCGTGCTGCGTATCACGCTGACGGAAGGCACCGTCATCGATAACGAGCAAAAGTACGGCGAACGGATGTATGAAGTGGACTTTATTAATAAAACGGCTAAATAATGGATTGAGTTTAAGAATTCTTCATCACTGCCGATACATAAGGCGAGGAGTAAACTCCACGGATGGAAACTTGGCCGTGGGGTTTTCTTTCTCTTATGAAAGGGGCGCTTGATGATGAGTATTCAACCCGTAGGCAAAAACGCTCTGGCATACCAGCGCGGCAATGAAAAGGCCGAGAATAATGCGGAAAGCGCGAAAGAGAAGGCTTTGGACAACCAGATTCAGCGTCAGAAGGATTTCGCCAAAGCGCTCAAAATGCTGGACGACCATCTGGCCGAGACGGAAAGACGGCGGAAGAGGGAAGAAGCCCAACGGAAGCAGGCGGAGCATGACGAGCGGGTAAAGGAAAAGAAGATACAGGAGCTTACGGCGCTGATAGCGCATCTCCGCTCTAAGGTCGCGAACAGCAGGGGAGGGGACAGCTCCGCCCAAGCGCGGCTGGACGCCGCCGAAACGGAGCTGTTCTGGCTGACATTCAGTTTTGGAGGGGCGGCGGGGTTATGAACCGCGATAATTAAAGTTACCGCTAAAGACGCGAAAAGCGCGAAAAAAGATTGGAATACCCATGACTTTTCGGTTATAATGAACCGATTTTAAAGCCTGCCGCCGCCGCTTTCACATCAGAAAAATAGATAACGACCGTCCTTACCTCGCGCCGATCTTGTTTATAAAGGCGCAGGTCATAATCCGCGAAGCGAAGTAGGCCGTCTCTATTATATACTGTTTGGAACTTAAAATGCAAAATCATTATATCATAATGAATCACGAGGTCAAGTGTCGTTTGAATTATTTCAGCGTGAAAAGTTTAATATAGTTCTTATACCACGGATACCGCTCGCCCTGGCTCCATATTTTTAAGCGGATATAGTCGTCGAACCAGACGATAAACGGGGTGAAGAGGAACCACAGCGCAGCGAAAGGAAGGCATATCTGCCCCATGAAGTTCATCGGTATATTGCTGTAGTTCCACACATTAAGCTTCAGCACCACATTAAGCACAAAGCCCGCGATAAACTCCACAACCACTAATGAAGCCATGCCATAAAGGGATTGGAGGATCATCTTCTTCTTCATAAACTTGGGGTTCTCATTCATCACACCTACGAGGACGCCCCCAAGACCGCCGATGGGCATCATCGTAATATTCGCCCAGCCGCCGTTGCTGCAAATATGCCATACTCCCTCTATCAGATAGTACGCCGCGCCGGTTATCAGCCACAGCCAAAAGGCCCTAAGCACCCAGTTTCCCTGACCGTCGGGCCTTGTGAGCGATTCCTTTAACGTTTTTACCGATATCTTAGCCATAAATACCCTCCACTTGTTTTAGTAGAAGATATGATACAGGCCATCGGATTATGTTATTCCCATGAAAAATCCATTTCTTACTTTGACATCGCCGCCATCATCAAAAGACCAGGCATCAGGCCCGAAATTTGCCTGTGGCTGCTGAGGCACTGGCGATCCATCTCGTACACGCCGTCCCCGTGGATGATATTATTGTCCTCCGCGCTGGCGGTGACGGAGGCAGACAGCGCCGGCCCCGAATTCTCCGACGAGAGGCGGCGCATAGCGTCGAAGAGCATAAGCATGTCGGCCGCTTTGTCAATGCTCTCCTGCTGGCGCTCGGGCATAAAGGGTTTAAGCGAGTACAGCAGCGTCACCTCTCTCGAGGGGTTCTCGCGCAGCTCGTTCATATATACGTGTACGGCTGTGTTTACCTTATCAAAGTACGACTCGTACATGGTCTTGATTTGCTCAGACATGTCGGTTCCTCCTACTCAATGTCGCTAATACTTTATTCTATGGTTTATCCGCTGCGAAAGCAGCCCTTTTACGTCCAGCGCGCCCCATCCCTGATGATTCCTGGGATAGCGCAGGCTTACCGCGCTTCTCTTGAGCAAATACTTTATATCGTTCGGCGTAAGAAACGGGTATTTTTCCAGCATCAGCGCCACCGCCCCGGACACCATAGGCGTTGACATAGACGTGCCGCTCATCCGCGCGTAATCCTTTGAGATTATCTTGAGTTCCTTCCGTTCGCCTTCCAGATTGGGGGTCTGGCACAGGCACGAGGCCACATTAGTCCCCGGGGCGAGGATATCGGGCTTAACGACGCATTCCAGCGTCGGCCCCCTGCCTGAGAAATTAACCAGGCGGCTGCCCCAGATCTCCACCGAGTTGTTATCGTCCGATGAACCCACGGTAATGACCTTTCGGCTGACCCCGGGCGACGTTACGGAACCGGGGTCGGGGCCGTTGTTCCCTGCGGCGACGCAGACCACGATACCCCGGTCCCACGCGGCTTCCACAGCCCTGACTAATGGCGCGTCGCTGCCCATATCCGACGTGCCTACCGATAAATTGGCGACACGGATATTATATTTCTGCCTGTTGGCTATAACCCACTGGATACCCGCCATCACGTCCGAGGTATCGCCGCTTCCGCCGCTGTCAAGGATTTTAACCCCGATGATAGAGCTTCCCGGGGCAACGCCCGCGTATTTGCCGCCCCCGCTAAGGCCGTTGCCTGCGGCGATGCCCGCGACATGCGTTCCATGCGCGTTATCGTCGTAAGGCTCGCTTTTCCCTGCGATAAAGTCAACAAAAGCCGCGATCCTGTTTACCGGCTCGCAGAGATCCCTTACCTTTCCAACGCCGGTGTCCAGCACCGCTATGCCAATGCCCTTGCCTGTCGGAGCCGAGGGCTTCGCGTATTGGGCTTCCACCGCCCCGCCATGCCCAGGGACGTTGATTGTATTTCTCACCGCGTCCATCTGCGCCGTTATGCGCGCCGCGCTGTGGATAGCCTTTATCCCGTCCAGCCGCTGTACTTTGGGATAATCCTCCTCCCTTACCTCCACCACGTAATAACCGATGTCCGGCAGGCGGTATTTTACCCGGCACAGCTTTGAGATAACCGTCTCGGAAGCCTGCCCTATATCACATTCCACAATGAGCTTAACAAGGTTTTCCACCGTTAATGACCCCAATAATCCTTTGCTTAGTGACCATTTTATTCCGGCTAAAGTCCCAATGATACAGGGGGAAGGTTGGCATATGAAAAGAATCTATATTAGCTCTACTTTAACCACCGTATCCGCCCTGTCCGGCAGGACGGGATCTGGCCCGAGATCCGCCATTACCACGCCTTCGGCCTGCTTCGTGTACCACTCGGAAGCCGTCAATATCTCCGCTCCGCTGTCCAGGAAGCTGATGGATTTAATGTTTTGAATGTCTATGCCGATGAGCGGCAGCGGGCCGACCGTGTTTTCCGTGACGTGGTAATACAGCGTATTGCCCCTTTTTGTTATCCTGCCGAACTCGGGCTTATCCATTCCGGAAGGCCCGCATCCGTATATGCTCTCGCCGTTCTTACTCATCCACCGGCTTATGTCCCGCAGTATTTGAACTGAAGCCTCCGGAATCGCGCCGTTGGCGTCCGGCCCTACGTTCAACAGCATATTCCCGCCTTTGGACACGCACTCCACCAGCTTGCGGATAAGCATGTCGGCGGGCTTCCAATAATTATCCGTTGAGTTATATCCCCAGTTGTTATTCATCGTGACGCAGGCCTCCCAGGCCGCCGGGCGGCCGTTTTCGTCCCTTAGGCCGTTGGGCGGGATAACCTGCTCCGGCGAGGCATAATCGCCCGAATAAACCGTCTTCCGTTCAGGCGCGTATAAGGCGGAGCCGTATTCCAGGCGGTCGTCGATGATAATATCCGGCTGGAGACGTCTTACCATCCGCATTAAATCCGAGGCCCGCCAGGCTTCCCCGGTCAGATGGTCATAAGAGAAATCAAACCACATCAAGTCTATTTTGCCGTAATCCGTACACAGTTCCTTGACTTGATTGTGCATATACTCCAGGTAATTGCCAAAGCTCCTATCTTCGTCCTTATGCTCCGGGTTCCCCCGCATAGGATGGATGTTGTCCGTAAAATGCGGGTAATCCGGGTGCCGCCAGTCCAGCAGCGAATAATAAAGCCCCGTCCGAATACCTTCCGCCCTGAACGCGTCTATGTATTCCCGTACAATGTCTCGGCCCATGGGAGTATTGGTTGACTTGTAATCCGTGTACTTGGAATCGAACAGGCAAAAGCCGTCGTGATGCTTCGCCGTAAGCACGGCGTACTTCATCCCCGCTTCCTTCGCGAGCTTCGCCCATTCCGCCGGGTCAAAGCGGCTGGGGTTAAAAGCGCCGAAATACTTCTGATAATCCGAAAGGCTGATCCGCTCCTTGCTGCGCACCCATTCCCCGCGCGCCGGAATCGCATACAGGCCCCAGTGTATAAACATCCCGAAGCGGTCCCGGTTGAACCATTCCATGCGCTTTTCATATGTTTTCGCGTCAAACATACGATCCCCCCTGTTCTTGATATGTCCTATTATATCTGGATTATGCCGTTGATTCAAGAATTTAGTTACCGCATAAATTGTTGTCTTCAATAATAGATATTAACATGAATGACATCTTTTTAACCTTTGATATCGACTGGGCTTGCGACGCCGTTATAGAACACACATTGGATATCCTTGAGGAACGGGATATCGGCGCAACGTTCTTCGCGACCCATCAAACCCCGGTTCTTGAGCGCATCCGCGCTAATAAGTTTATGGAGCTGGGGATACATCCCAATTTCAATAAAACCCTTTCCGGCGAGGAACGTAAACCGTACCGGCAGATACTGGACGAGATACTGAAAATCGTTCCTGAGGCGGTTTGCGAACGCGCCCACGCCCTGACTCATAACAGTTTGATCGCCGCAGAGCTGAACCGGCGGGGCATACTGTATGACTCCAATATGTACATTCCGTTATCGGCGCGTATGCCTATCGCGCCGTTTTACGCTCCCTCGGGGACGCTGACCGTCCCGTTCTTTTTCGCGGACGACATCTATTTCTTTCATCAGAAAGAGCGGCCCCCTGTTGAGGCGTATTTCGCAGGAGACGGGCTGAAGGTGTTCGACTTTCATCCGATACATATATTTCTAAACGCCGTCTCTGCCGATACATATCAGCAGTCGAAGGCTGTTTCAACCGATATAGACGCATTGAAACGGCTAAAGAACGGCGTAATATACGGAGCGTCGGATTTTCTTTATGATGTTATAAGCTATGGCAAAAGGAACCTGTATCAATTCCATAAAATGAGCGAAATAAGGAGCGAATATTGAATGAAACTGAGTGATTTTATTATTGACAGCATTGAACTGATAAGCGACGGCACGTTCGAAGCCCTGGATTTGTGCGAATCAACGCTGCCAATGAACACCCTAATCTTTGTTGAGCATGAAAAATATATCCCTCTTATCAAAGCAAACCCGCATATCACATGCGTTATCGCGGTTAAAGAACTGGCGGGCAAAATGCCGGACAGCGTTTTAGGGATATGTGTAAGCTCTTCGCCGAAGGTTGATTTCTTCCTTCTGCATAACAGATTGTGCAGCGAAGCAGGATACACTAGGGCAAGAACCCGCACGCGGATAGGGGCGGACTGCCAGATATCCCCGATGGCGCATATCGCGAAGGAGAATGTCGTCATCGGCAATAACGTGTATATCGAAGAATTTGTCAGCGTTAAGGAGAACACGCGTATCGGGGACAATGTTTCAATCCGCTCGGGCTGTATGATAGGTACTGACGGGTTTGAATTCAAGAAGACGGTATCGGGCACAGTTTTTATCAAGCACGCCGGAGGGACGGTTATCGAAGACAACGTGCACATACTCAATAACTGCTGCGTCTGCAAAGCCGTTTTTCCCTGGGACGATACGGTGGTCGGCGAATCAACGGTGATAGATAACCTGGTTCACGTAGCCCATTCCTGCAAGGTGG
The DNA here is from genome assembly GCA_031271375.1 of Clostridiales bacterium. Taxonomy (GTDB): domain Bacteria; phylum Bacillota; class Clostridia; order Lachnospirales; family WRAX01; genus JAISVU01. The sequence goes on from JAISVU010000027.1 coordinate 13,941, forward strand.
GCAAGCGCAACATCCTGACTGCGGGAGTGATCTTCAGCGGTTCCGCCGTCACCGGCGACGACGTGTATATCGGCCCCAACGCCGTTATCGCTAAGGTTGAGATGGGCGTGGCTTCCCGGGCGTCAATCGGTTCCGTCGTGACAAAGGGGGTAAACCCGGGCTCCGTCGTGAGCGGGAACTTCGCCATAGAGCATTCAAAACTCTTGCGGCATGTTAAGGAATTGGCTAATTCATAAAACAAGATTTCAAGCCTTTTTCGTGCTTTTCGCGGCTTTCGTGGTCAAGAATTTATTCTTTCTTGACTGCTTTATTATGATGTGATAAACTGCTTTAAACAGGGGTGATTGTATGAAAGCCTTATTCATCGGCGGCACAGGCACGATAAGCACAGAGATTTCCAAGCTGGCGGCTTCCCTCGGGGTCGAGCTGTATTTGCTTAACAGGGGCAATAGGAACACGCGATTAGACGGTGTTCCGGGCATTAACTACATACGCGGCGATATCGAAAGCAAAGAAACCCAGGCATTGCTCAAATCGCAAAAGTTCGACGTCGTTGCGGACTTTATCGTCTTCACACGCGAGCAGATTGAGCGTGATATCGAGCTGTTTTCCGGGAACGCGGGGCAGTATATCTTTATCAGCTCGGCTTCGGCTTATCAGAAGCCGCTGTCGCATTACCTGATAACCGAAAGCACTCCCCTTGCGAATCCTTACTGGGAGTATTCGCGCAATAAGATAGCCTGCGAGGAAGCGCTTATTGAGGCATACCGCAGAAACGGCTTCCCGATGACCGTCGTAAGGCCCAGTCACACATATGACAAACATACCCTTCCCCTGGCCATTCACGGTAAGAACGGGGTGTGGTCGGTAATCAAACGCGTTATCGACGGCAAGCCGGTAATCGTCCACGGCGACGGCAGCTCACTATGGACCGTCACCCACAGCAGAGACTTCGCAAAGGCTTTCACCGGCCTTATGGGGAATATCCACGCCATAGGCGAGGCGGTGCACATCATGTCCGACGAGTCTCTTACCTGGGATCAAATCTATTACATAATCGGCGGCGCGCTGGGCGTTAAGCCCGATATTCGCCATATTTCGACGGATTGCCTCGTCAGGCATGACCCGGAGCTTCTGGGCGGCCTCACCGGGGATAAATCCAATACCGTCGTTTTCGATACTTCCAAGATAAAACGCCTGGTCCCCGGCTTTACCGCGACGATACGCTTTGATCAGGGCGCTAGGGAATCCATTTCATATTTCCTGGAAAATCCCGCGGTGCAGGCTGCCGATCCGGAGTTTGACGCGTGGACGGATAAAGTTATACTTGACGTGTGCGGATGATAGGGTTATAATGGTGATATAGTAAAAGAGAGAACGCTGAATGAGCCGTTCTCCCGGTGAAACTGCGTGTCGCCGCAATAAAGGCGGCGGCTTGCCCAGTTAAATCTAGTGTTGCTTGGTCGAAATAACCGCACGAAACCTCTGTCAAAAGGGCGCGGTTATTTCTTTTTGCTGTTTCGGCCGATCATGTACAGCAGCGTCCCAAGCAGAATCGTAAACGATAACGCCGAAAACACCGCGTCCAGTATTTCATATGCCGTCATACAATCACCCCTTTTCGGGGGCTAAAAACCTAACCGTCCCTTATGCGCTAGACACGTACAGCTATATTACACCATTCTTGTTAATATGTCAAATTATTCCTTCCTTCACCAGCAGCTCCGCCAAGAGAATAGCGCCGCCGGCCGCGCCCCTCAGCGTATTATGGAACAGGCAGACGAACTTATAATCAAACACCGTATCGGGCCTAAGCCTGCCGACGGAGACGGCCATGCCGCCTTCCAGCCCTCTGTCGGGCCGGGTTTGGGGCTGGTTGTCCTCGTCAAAGTAATGCAAAAATTGTTTTGGGGCTGACGGAAGGCCCAGTATCTGAGGCTTCCCGGCAAATGAGTTCCACCTGTCAATTATCTCATCCTTAGGAGGTTTGTGCGCAAATGAACAGAAAACCGCCGCAAGATGGCCATCGCTGACCGGCACCCGTATACACTGCGTTGTTATCACGGGCTTTTCCGCCGGGACGACGCCGCCGTTTATCACTGAGCCCCAGACCTTCAGCGGCTCCCGCTCAGACTTTTCCTCTTCGCCCGGTATAAACGGAATCACATTGTCCCGCATCTCCGGCCAGGTTTCCAAATTCTTGCCCGCGCCGGAGACCGCCTGGTATGTGCAGGCCAGAACCCGCTCAAGCCCATACTCCCGCAACGGATGAAGGGCCGGTACATAGCTCTGGATGGAGCAGTTGGATTTTACCGCGATAAAGCCTCGGGATGTGCCAAGCCTGCGCCGCTGGGTTTCGATAACGGCTAGATGCCCGGGATTAAGCTCGGGGATTATCATCGGCACGTCAGCCGCGGCGCGGTGGGCGCTGTTGTTGGATACGACGGGGCACTCGCGCCTTGCATAGGCCTCTTCAAGCCGGAAAATCTCTTCCTTTTTCATATCCACGGCAGAGAAGACAAAGTCCGCCGTATCCGCAACCTTCTCCACGTCGGACGCATCCTGCACAATGATGTTCTTAACGCCCTCGGGTACTGGCTTCTCCATTGCCCAGCGCCCCGCGACGGCTTCCTGGTATGTCTTCCCCGCCGATCTGGGGCTTGCGGCTATCGCTGTCACCGTAAACCACGGATGCCCCTCAAGGCACGATATAAAACGTTGGCCTACCATACCGGTGCCGCCCAGGACGCCTACATTAAATTTCGTCATTCAGTCCTCCGGTTCCACATAAACCTTCACTATCTCATCGCCTTTAAATGAAATGCCTGCCATACTCATCCCGGTAGAATGTTAGGCCGTTTACACTCCTATTCTTATGCGAAACCTTTCCGATTTCTTCGCGAAACAAGCCGTCTTTTCCGCCATAGCAATCCCCGCCGATATAAAAGCCATCCACGCAGCGCCGCACGGAATGTTCGCAATAAAATGGCAGCGGCTTCGGAAACCTCAGCGGAGGCATATCCTTGCCGTCCGGCGATTTTTGGGTCTCCGGCGTGTGCCCGATTTCGGTGATTATTGACATAACGCAGCCTCCCGTTCAGAAAATAATCTAAATTCAACAGCCGAATTGCGGTTATAATCTTATTGGTTTTTCAAAGTCGTACAGCTGCATTCTAGTCATATAATCGGTAAGATAGCCTGAGACACCGTTATTCGCGGTCACTTCTTCCCCCTTGCTATATTTAAGACATACGGTTCCATTTCGTCAATGTCAATGACATCGTTATGCCGCAATCCCTTATTCCTTAAATCCATTATCCCCTTTGGCGGCTCCGCGCCTGAGGCGTCGCCGAGCGCCCGGACGCAGTCGAACGGGTCTTCCATGGCCGGCAGGCCTATGCCGTGCAGCACGGCGGGGGCAAACTTATAAGGGGAAGCCGTCGCGAGAACCACACAGGGGTTTTCACCGGCATTGCCCTCAAAGCCGCTCCAGGCCACGGCAGTATGGGGATCAAGCAGATAATTATATTCCATCCAAACATGGCGCATAACGCGGATGGCTTCAGGCCCCGCGCATCTGGCCGCCGTAAAATCCAAAGCTATCGCGTCGCGCATACCCTGGGGCACCTCGTATACCCCGTCTTTTGCAAGGGCTTCCATTAACCCGGCGACAAGCCCCGAGTCGTTGCCGGAAAGCCAGTAAAGAAGGCGTTCCAGGTTGCTTGAAACTAGAATATCCATCGACGGCGAATCCGTCTTGAAAAACTTCCTGCGCCGGTCATAGCGGCCCGTATGTATAAACTCGGTAAGCACGTCGTTTTCATTCGAGGCGCAGATAAGCCGTCCCACGGGCAGGCCCATCCGTTTCGCGATCCACCCCGCGAGGATATTGCCAAAGTTCCCCGTCGGGACGGCAAAATCCACTGCCTGGCCCGGTTTAATAGCGCCTTGACGCAGCAGCGCGGCGTAAGCGGCGAAATAATAACCCGCCTGCGGCGCGAGCCTGCCTATGTTGATAGAGTTCGCGCTGGAGAGCTTTGTTCCTTTCATGTCCGGCTTGCCTTCGGAATACTCAATGAATATATGCTTTACGCCGCGCTGGGTGTCGTCAAAATTGCCCCTGACGGCGCATACATGGACGTTATCCCCTGTTGAAGCACGCATTTGCAGCTCTTGGATGGGACTGACGCCGCCGTGAGGATAAAAGACGCACACATCGCAGCCGGGAAGCCCGGAAAAGCCCTCCAGCGCGGCCTTCCCGGTGTCTCCCGACGTGGCGGTGAGGATCAGGCTGCCGGAAGCGTCCCCGGTAATCCGCTTCGCCGCGAGGAACAGGCGGGGCATTACCCCCAGAGCCACATCCTTAAAGGCCAGCGTCGGCCCGTGGAACAGCTCAAGAACCCAGGCGGGGCCAATCTTTACCAACGGCGTGATATCGGGATGACCGAAACGCTCCGTAAGGCCGTCCTTCACGGCGTTAATGATATCCGTCTTGGGGAAGCCGGGCAGCAGCGCCGCCGTCACCTCGGCCATTATCCCGGCGTTATCCTGTTGCAGCAGCCCTTCCAAGCCCTTTATAACCGGCAGCTCGCCGTGGGCATACAGCCCGCCGTCCGGGGCAAGCCCGGTCAACACCGCTTCGGGGAAATTTACGGCTTCGGCGAAGCCCCTTGTGCTTTGGCATAATCGATTATTCATATTAACCCCCGGTAAAGCTCTCATACAGCACCGAAATAGCCTTTTCAAAGTCCTTGTCAGAGACGCCCACAGTGATGCGCAGCTCGTTTACGTCCTGATTTATGAGCCTGATATTAACGCCGTTTTTCCCTAGCGCCCCGAAGAGCTTGCCTGAGATGCCCGGGCTCTCCACCATCTTGCGGCCTACGACCGCGATAAGCGCTATCCCGCCGGTGACGGACGCGCTGCCGGGTCCGCAGAGCTTTTCTATATCCGCAAGAAGGGCGTATAACATGGGCTTCACGGCTTCGGTTGATACGATCAGCGAAAAGCCGTCGATCCCCGACGGAATGCCTTCAATCTTTATCCTGCGGCGCTCGAATAGTTCCAGAACCTCCCGGATAACGCCGATGTTCCCTGATATATCGTCCCTGTGGATGGTGATTATCGAAAAACCCTTCTTGCCCGCAAGGCCTGTAATGAACCCCGGAACGTCTTCGGCATGGCCGCCTGTGTCCGCGCCGAAATCATCGGAGATCATTGTCCCCGGGTCGTCCGGCTCCCGCACGCTGCGTATGTTTATCGGTATGTTTTTCTGTCTCGCGGGGAAGACACTCTCGTCGTGGAGCACCCTCGCGCCCATGTATGTTAAAGCGCGCAGCTCGTTATAAGTGATTTGGGGGATGGAGCGCGGATTGTTCACTATCGACGGGTCTGCCATCAGAAGCACCGGCACGTCGGTCCAGTTTTCATAAAGGTCCGCGTCCAGCGCCGCCGCGAGAAGGGCCCCCGTTATATCAGACCCGCCCCGGCTCATCAGCTTTATCTCCCCGTCCGGCATCGCACCGTAAAACCCTGGAACGACGATGCGCCCGGAAGACGCGGCGTAGGCCCGTCTAATCGCCTCGTAAGTCCGTTCGGTATCCACCGACCCGTCATAAGAGAAGAACACCGCGCCGGCGGCGTCGACAAAATCCCATCCCAGGAAGGCCGCGGCCAGCCTCGCGCAGATATATTCGCCCCTGGACACCAAAAAGTCCTCGTCAGGCCGCCGCTCCACGCGCTCGCGTATTTCGGCGAACCAGCCCGCCGTATCTGCGTCCAGTTTAAGCTCATCTGCCATCGCGGAAAAACGGCGTTCAGCCTCGTACAGCGTGGGCCGGTAATCCGCGCCGTATTTGATATGCGCGTGGCAGAGATACAGCAAATCCGTCACCTTGCTGCCGCCCGGCGCGGCCTTCCCCGGCGCGCTGACCGCCATAGCGCGGCGCGCGGGGTTACTATCCGCTATCTCTTTTACCCGTTTAAACCGGGCCGCGTCGGCTAACGAGCTGCCGCCGAATTTAAGGGCGATTAGCATTAATTCTCTCCCAACGTTGACATATGGTTTACCGTCATTATAACACACTCTCCAACTCTTCGCAATTTTAAATAAATACTATAAAACCACTTGCCGTCCGCACGAATTTGTGCAAAATGACATTGACGTTTCCATCAAACGCTAATATTCTGTCCGAATCTCCAAACTTTCAAAAACAGTAAAATAACTATTGAAATATATGAGACTGTATGCTAACATTGTACATTATACTTTTAAGGAGGAAAGACCAATGAAAAGATTTATTCTCACCGCAATGGCTATCGTAATGGCAGCCTCGTTTATGACCGGCTGCGCTACCCAGCAAAGCAGGAGCAGGTTGGACGAAATCAAGGAAGCCGGAAAGATAACTATGGCAGTGAGCCCGGACTTCGCCCCCTTGGAATTCGTAGACCCCACTAAGACCGGCGACGAGTCATACGTCGGCGCTGATATAGAGCTTGGCAGGTACATAGCGGAACAGCTCGGCGTAGAGCTTGTTATCGAGGCGATGGATTTCACCGCCGTTCAGGCCGCCGTAACGATGGGTTCGGTGGATATGGCGATCTCCGGCTTCTCATATACAGAGGAACGCGCCGAAAACATGCTGCTTTCGGATTACTACAACATGGACGATGAGGACGGCCAGGGCATTCTGGTACTCAAGACCAGGGCCGACGAGTTTAAAGAAGCCGCCGATTTCACAGGAAAGCTCGTAGGGGCGCAATCTGCTTCCCTTCAGTACAACCTGGTTACGAGCCAGCTCCCCGAAGCCGAGGTTGAGCAGATCGTAAACCTCAACGATGCCGTGATGATGCTGATTACCGAGAAGATTGACGCCCTCGCCGTGGACACGGACAACGGCGCGTCCTTCGCGAACAACTACGACGAAATCATAATGAGCGATTTCTACTTCGATTTCAGCAGCGAAGGCAACGTCCTGGCGGTAACAAAGGGCGAGACCGAGCTGATGGACGCAATCAACGAAATCTTAGCTAAGGTCAACGAAGAAGGGCTCTTCCTGGAATGGAGAGACGATGCCACCGCACTCGCCGATTCGCTTGGCATAGAATAATCGGCGGCGGACAAGGAGCTTAATATATGATAAACAACATCCTTAACCTCGTAAGCAATTACGGGGTTAAGTTCCTTCAAGGGGCGGGGTATACGCTGATGTTTTCGGCGATTACCGTGTTCTTCGGCGTGATATTCGGGTCATTAATCTGTATGGTTAAAAGATCACGGTTTATCGTCCTGCGCTTTATAGCCGGCGTATACATAGAGGTTATCCGGGGAACGCCCATTCTGCTTCAAATGTTTTTCTTTTATTTCTTCCTGCCGCTTATGACGAAGAATACGCTGAACCTGTCAAAGACGGTGAGCATTGTCATAGCACTGATAGTAAACAGCGCGGCTTATGTCAGCGAGATCGTGCGCTCCGGCATCCAGGCCGTCGACTACGGGCAGACCGAAGCCGCGCGGAGCCTGGGATTAAACCGGCGTCAGACGATGATGCGCGTAATCCTGCCCCAGGCGGTCAGGAACATACTCCCGACTTTGGGCAATGAGTTTATCATGGTGATAAAGGAAACCGCGCTGGGCTCTACCTTCTATATAGGCGAGCTTATGACGGTTCGCGCCGAGCTGCAAGCCGCTTTATTCCTGGCGATCGAGCCGCTGGTTATCGTCGCGGCTATTTATCTGGTTCTTACCTTCTCGCTGAGTAAGGGCGTCGCGTTCATCGAAAGGAGGATGGCCCAGGGTGATTAAGACAATAGATATGCACAAGAGTTTCGGTTCCCTGCATGTCCTCAAAGGCGTAAGCGAACATATCAGGCTCCACGAGGTGGTCTCTGTCATCGGCCCCTCCGGCAGCGGGAAAAGCACGTTCCTGCGCTGCCTTAATCTGCTGGAAATCCCCACAAGCGGCCAGATATTCTTCGAAAACGAGGATATCTCAAAGATCAATGTGGATGCGCACAGACAGCGCGTCGGCATGGTCTTCCAGCAGTTTAACGTCTTCCCGCACATGACCGTTAAAGAGAACATCACGCTTGCGCCGGTCCTGGTTAAGAAGATGGCTAAGGAAGCCGCTGACGAGCTGGCGGAGAGCCTCTTGAAACGCGTCGGGCTGCTAGACAAGATAGACGAGCATCCCAAGCGCCTCTCCGGCGGGCAGAAGCAGCGCCTCGCCATAGTGCGCGCCCTCGCGATGGAGCCTAAGGTTATGCTCTTCGACGAGCCCACAAGCGCGCTGGACCCCGAGATGGTCGGTGAGGTGTTGAGCGTTATCAAAGACCTTGCCGGTTCCGGGATGACGACGGTTATCGTTACCCACGAGATGGGCTTTTGCAAAGAGGTTTCAAACCGCGTCCTGTTCATGGACGACGGTGTTATCGCCGAAAGCGGCCCGCCGGAGCAGATTTTCGGGAACCCGCTGAATAAGCGGACGCAAGAGTTTTTGAGCAAGGTGTTATATTAACATAGGAGGCGCGCGTACATTGCGCGCCTTTACTCTTGAAAGGACGATTATAATGTTTTTGGATATTATCGATAAAAAGAAGGATTTATTGACCGGCGTCAGCGACAAGGTTTGGGAATACGCCGAACTCTCTCTCCAAGAGCATAAATCCGCCGAGCTGTATTGCAAAGTCCTCGCGGACGAGGGTTTTGATGTTGAGACGAATGTATGCGGCATTAAGACCGCGTTCAAAGCCAACTTTGGTAACGGCAGGCCCGTAATCGGCATCCTGGCCGAGTACGACGCCCTGAGCGGCTTATCGCAGAAGGCGGGAATCGCGTACAAAGAAGCCGTTATCCCCGGCGGCAGCGGCCACGGCTGCGGGCACAACATGCTCGGGGCAGGGGCGTTGGCAGCAGCGCTGGCAATCAAGGAATACCTAAAGGATAAAGGCAGCGGAACCGTTATCCTTTACGGATGCCCCGGCGAAGAAGGCGGCGCGGGTAAGGCCTTTATGGCGAGGGACGGCGAATTCCGCGATCTGGACGCGGCCCTTACCTGGCATCCCGGCGACGAGAACGGGGTACGGACGTCCACCTGCAACTCGTCATTGCAAATTGAATACACGTTCCATGGCGTCGCTTCCCACGCGGCAAGGCCCGAGTACGGGCGTTCGGCGCTGGACGCGGCGGAGCTGATGAACACCGGGGTTCAATACCTCAGGGAGCATATGCCCGACACGGACCGGGTTCACTACGCCTTTACAGACGCCGGCGGCGTTTCGCCTAATGTCGTGCATCCCAAAGCGTCGGTATTATATATGATCCGTTCGCATAATGTTAAGAACGCCCAAAAGCTCGCCGAACGCGTGGATAAAATCGCACAGGGAGCGGCGATGATGACGGAAACGGCGATGGGAAAGCGTTTTATCGACGGAACCGCCGATATTGTAACGAACTTTACGCTCTGCAAGCTCCTTCAAGAGGAGTTTGAGAAGCTGGGCGTTCCGTCATATACCGACGAAGAAACCGCCTTCGCGAAGGCTATCATGGATTCATACGAGAACCCGGAAGCGGGACTGCCCGGTAAGGAATACATAAGCGATAAGGCCAGCGAGGATTATATCCGGGAGAAATCCCAGGACGGCGCAAGGCCGCTTAACGATTTCCTGATGCCGTACCAGCCCGAAGAACGCATGACGATGGGCTCCACCGACGTGGGCGATGTGAGCTGGCTTACGCCGGCCGCGCAGATAAGCGTCGTCACGGCCGCCTCAAAAGCGCCGGGCCACAGCTGGCAGAATGTCTCCTGCGGCGGGTCGTCGATAGGCCACAAGGGTCTGCTCCACGCCGGGAAGGTTCTCGCCGCCGCGGCTATCAGGCTTTATGAAGAGCCTGAGCTGCTGAAGGAAGCAAGAGCGGAGTTTGAAATCAGGGCTAAGGAAGGGTACACATGCCCTATTCCGCCGGAGGCAAAGGCGGAGTAAACAGGTATATTAAAAGTATTTACATACGTAAGAATACGTGTTATTATGCTAATGCAGAGGTGCGGGATGACGGCAAAAGAGTTGAAACGTAAACTAATCGCTGAAGGATGGTTAAATTCCTAAAAACACTGAGCTGAAATAAGCTCCGGGTTATGCTGCGAGGTGCTCCTATGAAATATGTTTATCCTGCAATTCTATATCAAGACGATGGAAAGGTGGGCGTCACGGTTCCCGATTTACCTGGCTGCCATACCTACGGCAACGATAAAGCCGATGCGATTCTAATGGCTAAGGACGCGGTCGAAATGTGGCTATGGGACGCTGAGAACAACGGCGAACAAATACCATCCGCGTCAGAAACCCTGCCGTCTGTAACAGGCCAAACAATAACCCTGATCGTCGCTGACACAGACGAATACCGGCAGGCTAACGATACGAGAGCGATAAAGAAAACACTCTCGATTCCTTCATGGTTAAATCAGAAAGCCGAAAAGGCAAATGCGCCGTTTTCCCAGATCCTCCAACAAGGGTTGAAGGAATATCTGAATATCACGGAGTAACCAGATGAGCCAATGTATAATCCCCAAGAACTACCGCCCCATTCTGACTACCTACCAAACCCAAAGCGCGATAGGCCGTTTAAAGCGCGTCTTTGAGGACAATTTGTCTATGGCGCTGAATCTGCGCAGGGTATCTGCGCCGCTCTTTGTGGAGCCCTGGACAGGGCTTAACGACGACCTGAGCGGAGTGGAACGCCCGGTTGAGTTCGATGTTCCGGGAACCGACGGGGCGGCTCAAATCGTCCATTCCCTGGCGAAATGGAAGCGTATGGCGCTGCATAAATACGGCTTCACCCCAGGCAGCGGTCTTTATACCGACATGAACGCAATCCGGCGCGACGACGAAATGAACAACACCCATTCCATCTATGTCGACCAATGGGACTGGGAAACCGTCATTACCTGCGGACAGCGCAGCCTGGCCTTTCTCAGGCGCACGGCGGAACGTATCGCCGAGGCGATATACGCCGCTTCGGAGCGCTTGAAATGGGATTACCCCGGGCTTAACGTGTCGTTGACCAGAGACGTAACATTCATATCCGCGCAGGAGCTGGAGGATTTATACCCCCGGATGACCCCGGAAGAGCGCGAGGACGCCTTCACGCGCGAGAACAAAACCGTCTTCGTTACCGGCATAGGCGGAAGGCTGAAATCGGGCGAACGCCACGGCAGCCGCGCCCCGGACTATGACGACTGGACGCTTAACGGCGATCTGCTGTACTGGAACGATATCCTGGGCCGCGCTATGGAGCTGTCCTCAATGGGTATCCGTGTTGACGCCGCAGCGCTGGACGCGCAGCTAACAGCGTCGGGAAAAGACGGCCGCAGGGAGCTGGCTTTTCACAAGTCCTTGCTCGCGGGCGGACTGCCCCTCACTATGGGCGGCGGCATAGGCCAGTCCCGCCTCTGTATGCTCCTGTTATCGAAAGCCCATATTGGCGAGGTGCAAGTCTCCATATGGGATGAAAAGACGTTAAAAATCTGCCGCGAAGCGGGAATCATATTATTATAGCCGATATAAACACTACCAGACTATAAGCCTGATAATGTCCTCGGCTTGGTCGTATGAGTCTTCCTGCGCTTTGGAATACAGTTTCTCGCAGTTTAAAAGAGCCTCCCTAAAGCTGTCCAAAGAATCGTGGAGCTTCGTCGTTACGGAATCCTTCGAGTCGACGTCGTCCCACTTCCTGCCGAATGCCATCGCGTCTTCGCCCATCCAGCCGGACGCAAGCATCGATTTCACTTCCCCGTCCGCTTCCTTCATTTGCCTGTTTTGAAGCTCGCAGTATTGCTTTACCGCCGCCGCCGTTTCTTTCAACGCCCGGCGGTCTACATTTATCATCGCCATAAAATTAACCTCACTTAAAATTATCGGCTAGCTTTGTATTATGTTCCTCAACCGCGATATAACCCGGATTTATCTGCTGTTCCAGCATGGCTATATAGTTTTTTATAACGCTATGGCGGGCTTTTCCTCCGCTTATTATCCGCCGTAACGTGCCAATCGCCGCGTCCCCCGCGCTGCTGTTCCAGCCGTCGTCAAGCCGCTTCGACGTTCTTTCCAGAGCCGACATCTCGTTGTCAATAGCGTTATTGACGCTCTTGAGCTTAGTTATCGTCACGCCGACCCTTGCGGTGTCAATCGACTGCTTTGCCATAAAAATCAGCTCCCATCATAGTCTTATGAAAATATGCCGCTGATAAAGTCGCCGACATCTTCAAAAAAGTCGCCAGCTTTCTTGAATATGCTTTCATCCATATTATTAAGATCGGTTCTTATACCCTTGTACTTAGATATAATCTCGCCTACGGCATCCGCGCAGACTTTCTCGCCTATTCCCGTAAAATCCCCGCGGATTCCCTGTTCAATCCTTTCAAGCTCTCTTATGATATCCCCAACCTTGCTCCGGCATTGTTCCAGCATGGCAATTAACCCCCCATCATGTTATGCGCCTTGTTTTCAGCGGCCTCAAGCCGATCTGCGGTGTCGTTCAAGTAGTTTCTAATCCTTCCCAGGGTGAGGCTGCTGCCAGTAAGTATGTTTGCCTTAGCCACAGAGAGCTGGTCTATAATCCTAACCTCGCTGTAAAGGCTGTTCATCATCCTGTCAAGCTCCTTAATATCTGTATTTACCCTCCCGACGCTTACTGCGTAGTCCCTCAGCGCCAATGTGTCGGCTTTGATGACAAAATGATCCTTCACATAATCGTCGCCGTGGTTGAAAGCGTCTTTTATCCATTCGGCAACTTTCTGAAGACCTTCCTTGATTGCATGAAAGATGTCGACCACGATATCCCACACATCGCCGAGTACTCTAAACACTGCTTCCAACAAGGCTTTCATTGCTTTCAAAAACTCTTCCACATGAGTCACAAAAAATACTATTTTCTTGATCGCCGACACGATTATTATTATTGGCTTTGCGATATATACGGCTGCTAAAACGGCTAACCCAAATGCCACAGTCACCCCAATTAAAATCCCTATCTCCGCTATAGAGGCGTCATTGAAAGTATATTCTATTATAGCTCGTATATCCTCGGGCACCGCCTCTGCGATTAAATCAAACGCGAGCTTGGGCCTTGTTACAAGAGTCCATAGAATGGCAAAAAAGCCCATTTGCTGGAACCCCATAGCTTCATCACTGAACAGGAACGCATACCAATTATCGGCTTCAAGGCCGATTTTTTTCAGGTCGTCCCAGTCCTTTGAACCCATAACAATCTCAAGGAACCCCATAATTGTCTTGGCAGTGTCGTCCCGGTACTTCTTAGGCAATTTGTTTATCATGCCTACTATTTCAACCATCATTAACGCCACAGGGCCTTGTTCAACCCTCTTCCCTTTATTGTCGAAGCGCGAATACAGCCTGCCGGTATTAGGATCAATCATACAAGCCATATCATGCCAGCCGACAAAGCCGTCATTGCCTATGGTTTCAACATAATATGTATTCTTTTTTGCCGCGAATTCCCTTTGCCCCAGCATATTGACATAGTCGTTGTTACCGTTAATCGCGAGTATCTTCTCTCTGGCCGCGTTAAAATGCTCGATTCCGTAGCGCTTCAGAATATGATTGTACAGGTCGTCAGAATGATTGGGACCGTCAAGAGAAAGGCAAAGGTCAATCAAACTTGAGTATTCAGACATCATCGTGACGTATTCCGCCACGTTCCCCCCCTGGGAATGCCCGCCCACAATAAGCTCTCCGGTATATCCATGTCCGGCGTATGCCTTGACGCACTCATCGAAGAAAGTAAGGCCGTCCGCCTGTATCTGGGAGCTAATTCCGTCGGGGGCCATCGCTCCTTCCAAGTCAACGCCGAATGAGATGGGATTTTGTACCCAGCCGCCTTTGGGAGTTCCTCTGTATTGGACATATACCGCGTTATCGTCTTTGAAGCATACCGCGCTCATTGGCGAATCGAAGCCCGCGTCTATGCTTGTTCTCAGAATCTTCATTTTGCCTATGGACGGGTCTTGATCAATAGCCGTCCTTATCAAATCGATATACTGACGGTTATCAGACTTTGCATCAAGGTCTTCGAACACTTCCTGTAAAGGCGTGCCCTCTCTTATTGGCTCATTATTGTCCGCGATAAGATACGTCAAAAGCTCCAGCACCGTGGACTTATTAATCAGGGCTTCATTCACTCTATTGTTCTCCTCTCAAAGTACACGTCCTTATAACCTTCCAAGTATCTGCCTGAGTAACTATCGTTAGTTGAGAGCTTTATTATGCTTAGTGAGTAATGGAGGCCACGTTCTTTCAGTTCCTTTAGGAAATCAACCGCGGCGCTTTCGTCAATCGTATCGGCGGTGATGTCGGCGTGAATCAGATGGTTTTTATATATGATATATTCATCAAACCCCGTTGAAGGGGAAATCCCTTCTGTTGAAGAAGCTCTTGGAATACTAACAGTCACTTCGGGATTGTCAAAGAACCTATTGGCTATTTCTGTGAGATATTCCACAGTTCGGGTTTCATAATAAAAATCCATGAAATTATCCTTATATGTCTCTTCATCTCCGCTGCTGTAAATAACCACCAATATCTCTTTTCCTGGAAGGCTTTTCGCGGAAACAAGTATGGGATGCTGATCTCTGGGAGTCCCGGTAGACCCCCAAGGCCCGATGTAACTAAACTCCTCGCCATAGCGTTTTTCCATGTATTCCAAAGCCCCGTCATACACATTTCCTTTTTTGAGCATACAGCCATAACCCCCTAGTATCACCCCTGCCATTAAAAGCAGCGGAATTAAATATCTTCTCATATCGGTTATCGTAACCTCCGCCGTTCCCGGGCATTGCGGGCGGGATAATCCCGCCCCCTTAAACCCGTCATAGAGTTACTACTTAAACGCATCCGAAAGCTGTACGTTCGCGTTCTCTGTCGCCGTGTAGTCCTCGGCCACGTTTCTCTGGAGGAACTTTACGTACTGGTCAAGAACGTCGTGAAACGTCTGGAAATACTTGCCGGCGAATTCGTTGTATGAATCGCGGGTTTGCTCTGCCGCCTGGCCCGTCCAGTAGGTCGACAGGCTGTCAACGGTCGCCTTGCTTTCGTTTAGCAGCTGCTGAAGCTGGTCGTTGTCGCCGCTGATTTGCGAAGCGATTGACAGCACTTGTTCTGTATCAAGAGTGATTTGAGTGTTTGCCATATGCTCCTCCTTAATTGCTCAGTTGTTTAACGCTGGCAATGTTATTGTCCCGGTTGGCTTCGTAGTTGGCCGCTTGCTGATCCAACGCCTTAGCGGCTATCTCAATATGTTCGGTCATGGCTTTCAAATCATCGCAGAATCCCGTGATCTGCTCCACGAAGGCAAGGTTGTCCGCTGCCCTCCAAGCGTCGCCCATTGTTTGGGCCGCGTTCATCAGGCGGTTATGGACCGTGTTGTACTCCGCCGCCAATTCAGTAAACTTCTGAGACGCTTTGTGCAATTCCGGTGGGTCTACTACTAGCTTCATTTTCTTCCTCCTTTTTAGATATTATCTATAATGCGTATAGCATTATATTCAAATTAAAAGCAGTTTAGACGAATTGCGGATGCCGGCGTCGAATACGTTGATATTCCGGTCGAAGGGCCTTCCTGAGGCGGCGTCAAGGAGCATTGTGTCCGGGGTTCCCTTAAAACTCCCCCCGCAAATTGATTCCGCCAGGCGGACAAGAAGCGCAGTCGTATCCGATATCAGCTTCCCCGCGGGAATAAAAGCATCGATATGCCTGCCCGACGCCGGTATATATACGTCAACCAAGTATTTCGTCATTTTGACTTCCCCTAATCTATCAATTTCACCAGCGCCGCAGACCCTTCGGTTATTACAAACCCGTACCCCGGCGAGGTCTCCGCCTGGTAATCGGCGGTGCGTTTGTTTACGGTGAGTCGGTACTGGTTGTTTATCCCGCTGCCGGCCCAGATGCCAGACATCGGATTGAAATGCGTTCTGTACCATTCCTCGGCCGTGAACGGGTTTAACGCGTTCACGGCATCGCCCACAACGAAATGGATATTGTATTCCTTAACGCATTTATCCATAGCCGTTTGAAGCCGGTTAAACGGAGTGTCGTCGTCCGCTTCCTTCTTTTCGTCCTCGGGCGGCCTGTAGCGTTCCAGCGCTGTTTTTAAAGCCGCCATAGACTGGATCATAACGAAGACATCCTCAAACACCGGCGGCGCTTCCCCCGCGTTCATCTTGTCTTTATACCCGTTATTCCTGGCAAGGGCCAAGTCATATACCTCATGGGCGCTCTTTACCAATTCCTCCAGGCCGGAGCCTCCCTGCGGCGTTAACATGATGGTTTTGACATCGTAATTATCCGCAATGAACGCACTCAAAGAACCCATGAACCCCTGCCACTCCTGGCCGGACGAAAGCACAAGGTTTACCGGGTTTTTAGTGAAATCATAATAAGCGATGTCCAGCGTGGATTTCTCCATACCTACCGGGACTTTGGAAAAATCATCTTTAGTTATATAGTCCTTCAAGAACTGCCCGTCAACCTTTTCCCTGATTACCGGAACCTTGACAGCGGTTTCGTTTAACGCGCCGTACTTGCCCAAAACCTCTTTTGAGAATTTTTGGATAAAGGTATAGGAGGATTCGTCCGCGCTTAGGCAGGATGTCTGAAATTCCAACAGGCTGTCTTTATCCCTGCGGAATAATCCCCTGCCTTTAAACCCTTCGGGCTGCATTCCCCCGGTCTTGCCGACGACAGATGAATAATCGTCCGGGTTATTGAGCCTAAGGCAGAAAAGCTGTTTAAAGTTCTGCAGCAAAGCGAACCTGACATTATTGACCCCTATACAGGTCAGGATAAAGAAAATGCCGTATTTCGTCCCTTCCCTTGTGAGATAGCTGAGTTCGGCGGCTTTTTCCTCATAAAGCTCGTTAAAGGCGGCGTAGTTGTTGATAATAATAAGCATCGCGGGTTCGGGTTTCTCGGCGCTTTTGTTATACTCGGCAAGAGAGCCGCCGGCGCGGGAAAGGAGTTTCTTCCTTGTTTCCAGCTTACCCAAAGCCAGCTTGAACAGATTGCCGACCTTTTCCTTCTCATACGAAAGTATGACGTCGCCGACGTGTGGCGCCTCGGAGAAAGCCGTCAAAGTCTCGGCGTCAAAGTCCAGTATATAGATATTCACTTCCTTAGGGGAATGCTCTTTTATCAGCGAATAGCATAAAGCCTCGACAAACATTGCCTTGCCGCTGCCTGATGAACCATATACGATTACGTTCCCTTCCTGGGTTATCGGTACGCGCAGGAGGCCCTGGGCCTGCCTTGTCGGGTCGTCATACTCTCCGGCCACGGGGTTAAGCACAAACGGCTTCCCCCTGAGCTCCCCGTATTTTTCCGTAATCTCATCCGAATAAATCAAATCGGGCAGCGGGTCAAGCCACATCTTCCAGCGGCTTATCCCTTCCTCCCTGCTGACCTTCTCTATGTATGAAGTCATTACGTCAAGCTGCTTTTTCGGATCCTTTATCATCGCGAACCTATCCGTATTGGCTTCGGCGATGACCTTCCCGTTGGTATTGATCACGGTAAGGCTGTCGTCCCGGTCTTTAATGACCTTTGACGAGGGATAGTACGGCGCTCCGGCCCAGGCCGACTGCCCGATCTCGAAGAGTTCGTTATACCCAACCTGAAGATAGAACCGGCCCGGATTGACAAGGGCCGCCGCGTCGGGCCTCTCAAGCATCTCCATGCTGTCCCCGCTGTCCTGCACCTTTAAGCAAACCTTGAAGCGGCTGTTGCTGCGGACCTGATCGTCAACGACGCCGCCGGGCTTCTGGGTCGCCAGGATCAAATGAACGCCGAGGCTGCGCCCGACGCGGGAGGCGCTGGTCAGCTCGGTCATAAAATCGGGCTGTTCCTTCTTTAATTCGGCGAACTCGTCGGATATGATAAACAGATGGGGCAGCGGAACCTTGACCTTCCCGTCCCGGTAGAGCTTTTGGTATTTGTAGATGTCGATACTGCCGATACCGTGCTGCTGCGCGGTATCGCGGAATATCGTCTCCCTGCGGTGCAGCTCGCTCCGCATAGAGGCGAGGGAACGCTTTATCCCGTTCCCGTCAAGGTTTGTGATTACCCCGGCGGTGTGGGGTATGTTCTCAAAGGCCTTCGCCATGCCGCCGCCCTTATAGTCTATCAGGATAAAAGCCACTTCGCGGGGATGGAAGGATACGGCCAATGAAAGGATATATGCGGTTATAAACTCGCTTTTCCCCGACCCGGTCATCCCGGCGACAAGGCCGTGGGGGCCGTGGGCCTTCTCATGGAGGTCAAGTTTGAACGGTTCCCCGTATTTGTCTACGCCCACAACAACGGCCAACGATTTTGCCGGATTGTTATTCGACCAGTTCTCCGGCAGGTTCAAATGCTCAATCATCCCTATCTCAAGCATTTCAAAGAAGGAGTATTTGGGCGGCAGAGCGAAGTTTGAACCGTTTATGTCAATAAATGTGTTGGCCAAAACCTTCGTAGCCCTGTCCATATCCAATGATTCAGGGTTGTCCGCGATGAAGGCTATGGACGGGTCGCTGACATCGCTTATATATGTAAGGCTTGATACAGAGCCGTCCCCCGGCCTTCCCCTAAGCTCCGCCACGGCGGAACATTCCTTCGGCAGGTCTTTAAGCCTTCCGAACAGCGAAAGGACTGAGAATTTCAAGTTTTCTTTGTGTTCGGCCACCCTGCGGACGCACTCGGCTTTGGAAGCCAAATCCTTGTCCAGGCAGATTATAACGTAATACGGCTTTTCGTCCTCCAGTTTGCTTTCGGTTAAATCCTTGCGGTCTTCGATAATCCGGTCAAGGGAAAAAGAGAGGGCCTTCGCCTCGTCGGAGTTGGTGGCGATATAGCGGACGGTCTTGTCGTCGCTCATCGTATGGGGAAGCCACCGGGCGAATGCGAATTCCTCTGAATCCTTTTCGTCGTAGATCATAACGAGCTTAACCTCGTCATAGCTGTGCAAAGCCACGATTTGGAGAATAAGGCTCTTCGCGTAAGCGAACAGTTCCCTCCGGTTGGGGGACAGCGAGTATATGCCGCTGATATACCGCTCGACAAGGGGAAGGCACACCGGCACGTCGCTCAAGATATGCTCCTCTTCACCAAGCGCGTACATTTCCTCGGTTAGATTATCCGGCTCTACCGTGAATTGCCGGTGCGGGTAGGTTATGTTCGCCTTGAGCGGCAGATCGCCGTAACCCAGCCTAAGGGAAAGGAAATCCTTATGCTTGGGAGTGCGTTCCCAGATGAGGGGCGTCGGAGCCAGTATCCTGTCCAGATAAGCAGCCGCGGCGACATCGTTGGCCCGCATTATCCGCTCCTGCTCCGCAGTTTCAATTTCAATAAGCCCGCGAACCTGTTCAAGATACTTATGGTACATTTCCTGCCGTTTAGCTTCTTTCCTCACCCTTAGCCTGCGCTGAAACGACTTAGTGATGACCGGCCACATGACGGTTCCCAGCAGCATACTGAAACACATGACCACCGAAGGCAGCGCCTGGGTTATGTCCCCCCGCTGCAACGCGCTGGACACCGCAAAAGTACCGCTGGCTATGGAAGCCATTCCCATCGTAAGGGACGGCCCGATGAGCATGATCATCGGCACGTCGTCGCTGCCCTGCTTGGCGGTCGGGGGATCAAGTTTCAGCTCATACTCGTCAACCCCGTGCTTGAACCGGGGCGCCCGGTAGAAATAATCCTCCGAAAAGTCCAATTCCTCGTCATTGTCCGGCTCCGGGTCGGCGGTTGCGGATGGAGGCCGGTACTCGGCTAAATCCGCGCTCTGTATCCGCACATTGCCGTCGGGATTGTTGACGAAGATTAAGTCCCCCGCTACGATTATCTGCATTCCCAGAATATAGACGACATCGCCCGCGTGCAGGCGGCGCTGCTTAACGGCGACGCCATTAACATACGTGCGGTTCCTGCTGTCCAAATCCCTCACGGCGGCCCCGTTATTGGACAGGGCCAGCTCGGCGTGGGCGGCTGAAACAAATTTGTTCCCGTAGCAAATATTGTTGGCGGTTTCCCGTCCGATGCTTAGAACCGTCTTCGCCGCTCTCAGCCTGTAAATACCGTATCTCAGGCGGTCGGCGCTGAGGGGCTCTGTATACAGGATGTATTTGACCTTCCTGTCCTTGCTCTGGACCCTGTAAAGCTCCATTGGGTTCAATACGGCGGAAAGGAGTTCGTTATTGTCTTTGTCGACAACGCTGAACCTGCGGTTGGATTTTACCCTCCATTCGGAAACCCCGCCGGATTCCAGCGACCTTGAGGCCTCCACCGCCACGATGTCCGCCCTGTTGCCCTGATCCCCGCCGTCCTTTCCGCGCAGCCAATAATGCCCGGCGTACCGCTCCGGCAGTGTGATGCTTGTGTAATCGTTTTCAGAAAAGAGGGTTAGCTTCATATTTGCCCCCGTTCTATTGCCAGTGTTCCGGCCATTGCCTACTTGAACAACAGCTCTGTAAGGCCGCTTTTATGTTCGCTCCCCGGACCGGGGACGTTGAGCAGGGTTATATTATCTATATGTAATGATTCTCTTCCGCATTTTATTACATCGCCGATTTTGACCGGGACGTTCTCCGTTACCGTAACCCCGTTCAGCCTGGTTTTATTTGTCTTGCTCAAGTGAATGATTACGACGCCGTCATCCCCGGCGGTGATTTTACACTGTTCCCTGGAAACCGTTTTATCCTCAAGCCGCAGGCCGCAGTGCTCCCCCCTGCCGATAAGCAGCTCGTCTTGAAATGACAGCGCCCATGTCTTTTTGGGGTCCTTCTGATTTGTCAGCTCAATCGAACAACGGCTTGCAAACGGCCCTTTGCCGTATTCGGAATCGCCGTGCAAAAGTATTGTGTCATCGTCTTCATAATACTCCGGAGCGGCCTCAGCAGGCTCCCCGGCCTTCTTCCTTCGAAGGATTACAATAAAAAGAATGCCTGCGGCGGCTAAGACCAGCACAACCCCGGCGGCGATAAATATACCGCCTGGAATGCGTTCCTTAACAGGTTCGGGCTCGGGAATAACCTCTTCGTCAGCCGGTTCCGGCGCTGACGTGACAGGGGGTTGCGCGATAGGGCTGTCAACAGCCGGATACTTAAAGTCTGCGGTCAATTCAAGACTGCCGTCGGCAATATCGGTCTGCCTCACAGACCCGTCCATAAGGTTGGGTGGGGTAATGGCTTCGAGATAGGAATAACCGGCGACGGAAAGGGACGCCGCCAAGCCGCCCGGATCAGACGACGGGTCGAGGGTAAAATACCGGCCCCCGCTCAAACGCACTATTGAAGACAGCTCTTTGCTCTCGGGGCCGCCCTCGCTGACGCGCACCGCGTCGATCGGGTAGAACTTATCCTGCAGTTCGATCAGAAGCTCCTCTAATGTAATGCCTCTGGCGGTATCGTCTACCCCGTCCGTTATAACGACAGTCCGGTAAAAGACCGGCTTCCCGTCATGGGGTTCAAGGAGCGGGATCGTATCCTGTATCGCGTTGTAGACAATGCTCCAGTCCCCGTCAAACTCGACTTCGTCTATACCCTTCGCAATGTCGTAACGGTCTGATGAGAATTCCGTAAGGACGGTCAGCTCTTCCCCGAATATGGCAAGCCTGAACTCCTCGTTGGCCGCCTTGTTTTCGACCAGTTCATTAAGCGTTTCGATTACGACGCTTCTGGCGTCTCTGGGCATTGAGGTGGATATGTCAACCAATAAGGTTGTTTTAATAAGGGCGTTTGGGCCGGAAAGGGAACCCGCAGCGGTTACCTCTGCGGGGATATTGGACACGGCAAGCCTAACGCTCTCGGCGTTCAACGGCCCGTCGGTAAAGACAGTCACAGCTCGTCCCGATATGTACATCTGGGAGATTTTCTGGTTTCCGCCGCCTACGGCGGACACGCTTAGGTAAGGCCCGTTAAACAGCGTAACGGATAGGAGTACGGCAATAAATACTGTAAACGCGGCCGGATACTTTTTCATAGCACTCGTCCCTTAAAGCACAATCCAATTTATGGTATTATCCCACAAAAAACCGGTAATGTCAATAGCTAATTCGCCCGGTCATTCGGAGGAATATCAAAGGATCATGAATCGGGCACATATATCCATTTAGTGTACTTCTGCACGCCATCCACGAAAACATACACCGTTTCTTCCGACCTGAGCAGCGCCATATCCACATAAACCGTATGCGGCAGCATATCTCTGCTTACTGTCTCCGAATAAATCGTCAGCCAAAAACCCGACGAATCCTTCCTTTGAATCGTGACCCATGCTTCGTCGGCCACGTCCGTGAACTCATTTGCCGTTATCGTAAACGCGTAGGCCGGATTAGAGGGAGGTGTAAAAGGGGGAGGTTCGCTTTCCGTTATTTCAGGCGTTTTGGCAGGCGTTCTGTAGGGCGGTTCAATGCCCCGACCATCGTCAGACCCGGCTTCATCGGGACGCCGTGACTGCTCCGGCGGCGGCGTTTCCGATGCGATATCTTCATAACCCGTTTCTTCTCCTTCTTCTCCGGTACCGCCGCCCGGTTCAGGGGTCATTGAATACCCTGTAAGGGCATTAGCCGATGGATCCGAAGGATTCGCGGTGAGGCCGGGCGTCGAAGGGACCGCAGGTTCGGAGGGCGGCGTTTCTTGAAGCGGGATTTCGGTTACAAGCCCCGCCGTTCCGTGAGCCGTCCTATCGTCGCGCTCAACAAAAAACCACGGCAGAACAAACAAAGCGGCCGCAAGTAAAACCAATGCCCCGGCGACAACGATGATAAGCCGGTAATTTAAAGCGCTCTTATGTTTTTTAGGTTTAGGCGGCAAAGGCGGCGGAACGTCGCGGGACGGTTTTGGGGACGGGCTTGAGGCGCCGCTGTAAGAGCCCTCGGGCCCTTTGGATGAGCGCGGCTTTAAGACCCGCGCCTCTTTCTCTTCCCGGCTCAGTCCATCTAGACATTTCTCAAGCCCCGCTTTGAAGCTTTCCGCGTTCTTATAGCGGTCTTTCTTAGGGGCGCAGGCTTTCGACAGGCAATCCGCGAGCCTTTTGTTCCCGTGAATAGGGGGCGGGAACTCTTCCGTCCTGGACTTTCTTAGCAGCTTATACAGCACGATGCCCAGTGAATAGATATCAACTGTGTGGTCTCCCGGTTCCCTCGCGCTTATTTCCGGGGCCATGTATTCAAAAGTCCCCGCGACCGTCATAACCTGCGAGCCGCCGGACAGATTCTTCGCGACGCCGAAATCCCCCAGCTTATACCCTCCCTCATCTGTGACGAAAAGGTTGGCTTCCTTAATGTCCCTGTGGACGACACCGTTTTTATGGCACAGAATCAAAGCCTCACAGACGCTGATACCCAGAGACAGGATATCCCCGAGGCTCATCCCCTTTTCAAAAATAGCCGTCCTGAGGGGCTTTAGATATTCCATCCTAATGAATATCTCACATCTGGACGGGTTATCGTACCGTTTTATTTCATGGTCGTAATAATTCACTATGTAGCGGCTGTCCTTCTTGCTAAGTTTGAAAAGGTTTGTTATTTCCTCCGTAGCCAGCTTGACCCGCTTTAAATAGCGCGAAAGGCTCGCGGCGCCGCCGTCGGTTACGCCGTCATAATCAAATGATTCGCTTTCGCCTTCATCCCGGATTTCTATATGCTTGACAGCATAATTAATCCCCGTCTCCTCGTCCGCGGCCAGATAAACGCTTCCTGACGCGCCTCCGCCCAGGAACTTTATTAACTTGTGCCTTCCGGCATACCCGCCGGTTAAGTCGCGGCGTCCGCTTATATCCATGTCGTTTTACTCCGCATCCGAACAAAGCCTATCACACATCATCATAATATCACCTGGACATTTTAATGTCAACTCGGCGCTCAAATAAATCGTTAAAAGGATTGACTAAATATAACTTTTGGTGCATAATTACAATCATGGGGTTTGAAACGGGTATTAAAGGTACCATTGTCAGCAGTAACGTCAACAACTTTAGGATTACGTCCAACATTGCGTATGTCATCCTGAGCGTTCAGGAGAATACGGACTTACATAGAAGTCCGGTAGCGAAGGATATTACTGTTAATCAAAACTTAAAAGATCCTTCGCTTTCAAACTCTCATCAACGCCACACTGCCATGAACGCTCAGGATGACATGTAGCAGTAAACATATATCCCTAAGTTGTAGACATTATTGTTAGCAGCGCAATCCCGCTAATTTTCGCGAAGCCTTTTCCCCGAAAGGGGTTTGAAACGCCTCGTCGGGCTCTCCCGGCCCAGGCTTTGGTTGTCCATTTCGCGAAGCCTTTTCCCCGAAAGGGGTTTGAAACATCACCGATTTTGAACAAAAAAACCGCCTTCTATAGCAAGGCGGTGGCGCGTCGGAGTAAGTTTGTATGGCGGTTCAAGGGTTTTAGGCGCAAACGGGGCATTAACAAGCTCACACTTTATTCCACAATCAATATCCCGCCCATCCCCAACGCCGTCTTTGCCCCAACCCCCGCATAGGCGGAGTAGCGAACAAGCAAGGCCAGACGGTCACGCTGTTCCTGATCTCCGCCGGGGCAGAGCGTTAGCTTGCCTTCAAAGCCAGGACGGGCGATACCAGGCTTGATTCTGTATTCCGCGGTACGCAGTTCATAGCGGGTATAGGTAACGAGGTCGCACAGCGTAAATACTTCTTCGTTGGAAATATCAATGCCCTCATACTTCCGCAGCTTTGCCGCGGCGGTATATAAAAGCGGCGGCAGCGAGTATAGATTAGAGGGACGCCGGTTATGGCGGTATGACGCCGGGGACGCTAGAATTATTCGGAATTCTTTAGGAGCCGGGCCGCGTAATTTCCCAATCGTAACCGCCGGTTTTTCAATGCGGTTCTCTATCATTATACCGTTTCTCAGCCACGATATTGCGATTGACCGCGCTGACTTCACCGCGTCAAAAAGCGGCGCGGCGTCCTCATGCAGCAAAGACAGCCGCAGCGCGATGTTGTTTTTCTGCACCCGGGCGAATAAGCTGAACGGCCGCAAATCGTCGGACATGTGCATCAGCTTAGAGTATTCCTCGCTGACCTGCCTCATCAGCCAGGCGTGAACCTTTACCGCCAGCTCACAGTTAAGCCGGGTCAGGTCGGGCTTTTCAAGGACGAAGTCAATTTGCCGCATATAAGAGCTCCCATCATGGTGTTAAATAAAGGAGTATGTATATTGATTCCCTTAGCTTTGTAATTTGTTTGCTTGTTGAAAAATAGAGCGAGTTTCTTTCAAATAATTGATTTGATAGATTGACATCAGGACAATATATTATACAGTGAGTTTCTTTTCTTTCACAATAATCCGATATTTCAGTGCACAATGCGTCGTTAGAACTTTTAGCTTTGTATATTACAACCGAAGCATCTTCCGTTTTTCTTTTTACATCAGTAAAATCAGTTATTTTATGTATTCCTGCGATATACCCACGATCATTTATTTCGTTTTTAAGAGATCGCAAATTTTCATCGTTATCCATATATAGGAATACGATTCTTTTTTCATAAATCTTTTTATCGCGCAACTTTAATAGCTCTTGAAATTCTCTATCGCACTTATCTTCGATTGATTTATGCGTATGAAATCCAAAAAACAAAAGGACAGTGCCAGTAGCCGCAATAATCACGCCTAAAATCCAAATCAAAGTTTGCATTTGTTCTTTATAAAAATCAACATCGGACTGTAAATATAGTAGAGAAGACTGCTGACTAGGTATATTTAAATTATCAATGCGGTTGTTCAACTTCATGTACCAACAAACACCAAAAGAAAGGATAATTATAGCCGTACAACTTAACAAATGGGAAAAGATGCCGATAAATAAAACATGGCATACAGTGAGGACTACAGAAAAAGAGCAATAGAATACCACCGCGAAGGTCATACGCTGGCG
>JAISVU010000075.1 GCA_031271375.1 Clostridiales bacterium
GCCATCGCCTTGAGCTTCTTCCAGGCGTGGATGATATTATACCCGTCAACCAGCAGGTAAGCCGTGGAAAATTGCGTGCTCACCCGCCCCGCCGCCTGGCTATTTCATACATGATAACCGCCGCCGCCACCGACGCGTTAAGGGAGGTTATGCGCCCCTTCATCGGTATGGCCACAGTGAAATCGCATTTCTCGGTAATCAAACGCCCCAGGCCCCCCCCCTCGCCGCCGACGACAAGCGCGACGGGCCCTTCCAGCGGCGCGTCGTACAGGCTCTGGCCGTCCATCGCCGCCCCGCACACCCATATGCCCCGCTTCTTCAAATCCTCAATCGTATGTACCAGGTTGCCCACGCGCGCCACCGGCAGGTATTCCACTGCCCCTGCCGAGGCTTTGACCGTCAGCTCCGTTATCCCCGCCGAGCGGCGCTTGGGAACAATACATCCGTGCGCCCCGGCCGCCTCGGCGGAGCGGATGATAGCCCCGAGGTTGCGCGGGTCGGCGACGCCGTCCAGCATGATGATAAAGGGCTCCTGCCCCCGGCTCTTCGCCAGCTCCAGCATGTCCTCAACCGTGCCGTACTCATGGGCCGCGCAAAAGGCGATAACGCCCTGGTGCCTGCCGGTCTTACTCAGCGCGTCCAGCCGCTCCTTTGGGGATTCCGACACCACAATCCCGGCCTCCCGCGCTTTGGCGATGAGCTGGCGGATGGAGCCTTCCTTCTCCCCGGTTTTAACCATGAGCTTGTCTATGGCCCGTCCGCCCCGCAAGGCTTCCAGCACGGCGTTGCGGCCTTCGAGCTGGAGGTTTTCAGGGTTGTCTTCGTTCATTTTATTGCTCCTTTAGTTAGCCGTCTTAGTAAATCGCGGGCCTGTATTGCGGTTTTGGAATATCGATACCGTTCGCAAGAGCCGTGTCAAGCCAAGCCGACTTTGCTATCAAAACCTCTTTCAAAGCGGCTTCCGGCGTCTCCCCGAACGCGGAACAGCACGATAAATCGGGGATGTCCGCGATGTAGCCGTTATCGTCCTCGCTGTAGAAGACGTTAATATGGTAGTCTGACATCACTGTTCCTCCATCTTTATATTACAACGTTCAATTATCATTATGAATTGCTTAACCTTATTCAAACCTTGTTACCTCTCTTTAAAAAACCGGCCAGCACGATCCTTCGTAAAGCGCGGCATCATTGACGCGCCGTGATTTGTTGATAATGCCAGCATCGGCTCATGGCGGGTAAACCGTAGGGGCGATTATTAATCGCCCGAAATCCGGCGTAACGCGGGCGGTATGACTGTTCGCCCTATCATCTTAGGCGCATGGCGGGCGAACGCAGTTCGCCCCTACGAAGGACGGGCGCTCGCTCCAACGGTTTCCATTATTCATTATTCATTGGCGGCCGCAGGCCGCCTGTCCCCCAGCAAGCCTCAAACAGCTCCGCGATCCGCTCCGCCTGCCCCAGCAGATAAAGGTACCCGAACAGCGCTTCCACCCCAGTCGCCCTGCGGTAGTCTATCATACTGGAACTTATTGTTTTCTTTGTGTTTTTTGCGCGCTTTGTGGTTCCGTGGCCTTTTGCGTTGCGGCCACGTTTCATTACGGCCAGTTCGCTCTCTGTCAAAAACGGCTCAAGCAAGCTGTAGAATCGCGACTGCGCGGCCGCGCTGACATAGTTCTTGGCTTTGCCCATATACTTATCCGTCGGGGCGTTGCCGCCCAGCACAAGCCGCTCCCTTACCAGCTGCTCAAAGACCGCATCGCCCAGGTAGGCCAGCCCCAGCGGCGAATATCCGCCCGCCTCAGCCGCGGTCATAATACCACTTAACGCCGTCGGCGGTGTCCTTCACCGCCACGCCCATTGCTTTAAGTTTATCCCGCAGCTCGTCCGAACGCTTCCAGTCCTTATCGGCCCTGGCCTTCGCGCGTTCTTCCAATATAGCCTCGATCGCGCTTTCATCGGCGGCCTCGGCCTCCGCAACCAGCTTTATCCCCAAAATGCCGCCCATCAGCTCCATAGCGCCCAAAAGCGCCGCCGCGCCGCGCTGCACCGCCACCAGCGACAGATTGGCATTAGCGTACTTCACCAGCTCAAACATAGCGGTTATCGCGTTGGCGGTATTCAAGTCGTCTTCCATCGCCCGTTCAAAGTCATCAACAAACCGCTGCGCTTTATCGGAATCTTCCGGCTCCGCAGTCTCGCCGTGTTCCTGCGCGGCTTCCTTCAGCGCGGCATAGCCGTTGCGCAGGCGCGCGAGCCCGTTCCCTGCCGCCCGCAGGCTTTCTTGCGTGAACGCGATCGGGCTTCTGTAATGAACGGACAAAATATAAAACCGCATTACGTCATACCCATAACATTCCGCCAACTCCCGTATCGTATAAAAATTCCCCTCGGACTTGGACATCTTCTCCCCGCCGAAGTCGATCATCCCGTTGTGCATCCAATATTTCGCCAGCGGCGCGTTGTTGGCGGCCTCGCTCTGGGCTATCTCGTTCTCGTGGTGCGGGAAGATAAGGTCGGAGCCTCCGGCGTGTATGTCGGCGGTGTCGCCTATCAAATGTTTAATCATCTGCGAGCACTCGATATGCCAGCCCGGGCGGCCGCGCCCCCAGGGCGAATCCCAGTAAGGCTCCCCCGGCTTGGCCGGTTTCCACAGCACAAAGTCCCCGGCGTTTTTCTTCCGTTCGTCCACCTCAACCCTGGCCCCTGATTCCTGATCTTTAATATTCTTCCCCGAGAGCTTGCCGTAATCGTCCTTCGCGGCCGTGTCGAAGAACACGCTGCCGTCCAGCTCGTAACCGTAACCGTTGTCAATAATCCGGCCAATCATCGCGATAATGCCGTCCATCTCGTCCGTCACCTTGGGGTAAGCCGTGGCCCGCAGGCAGTTAAGCCCGTCGTAGTCCGCGAGGGCCTCTTTGATATAGCGTTCGGATATTACCGAAGCCTCCACATGCTCTTCATTGGCTTTCAGGATGATTTTGTCGTCGACATCGGTGAAATTCGTATAGTAGTCAACCTTATAGCCCTTGTGCTCCAGATACCTCCTGAGGGTATCGAAGACGACTAAGGGCCTGCCGTTCCCGATGTGTATGAAATTATACACCGTGGCCCCGCAGACGTATATTCTGGCGGTTTGCGGCACGGCGGGAATGAATTCCTCTTTGCGTCTGGTCAGCGTATTATATATCTTCATTTATACTCCTCCAAAAGCACTGCCGCCTGGGCCGACATGCCCAGCCCCTGCCCGGTGAAGCCCAGCCCTTCCTCGGTCGTGGCTTTGATGTTCACCCGGCCCGGCTCTATGCCCAGCGCGGCGGCGATATTTTTTCTCATTTCCGGTATATGCGGCGCCAGCCTGGGGCGTTCCGCGCACACTACGCAGTCTATATTAATAATGCCCATCGATCGGTTTTTCAAGACTTCATTAACCCGCGAAAGCAGCACGATACTCGAAATATCCTTATACGCCGGATCGCTGTCGGGAAAGAGGTTTCCGATATCCCCCGCCCCGGCGGCGCCCAGCAGCCCGTCCATAATCGCGTGCGCCAGCACGTCCGCGTCGGAATGGCCCAGCAGCCCCTTCTCAAACGCGATAAGCGCGCCGCCCAGTATCAGCGGCCTGCCCTCAACCAGTCTATGGACGTCGTAACCCAGCCCTATCCGCATATCAATCCTCTATCTTCCAATTAACCGGCTCAACGCCGCTTATCTCAAGGAGCATGTTGCACCGCGAAAAATGCCTGCACCCACAGAACCCGCCGTCGGCGGAAAAGGGGCTGGGATGCGCCGCCGTCAGAATCCTGTGGTTTTTATTCGTTATAAGGGGCTCCTTTGCCTTTGCGTTCTTCCCCCACATCATAAACACTATCGTTCCGCTCCTGTCATTAAGGAGCTTAAAGACATTGTCGGTAAAGAGCTGCCACCCGATATTGGCGTGGCTGTTGGCGGCCCCCGCCCGCACGGTAAGGACGGCGTTCAATAACAGCACGCCCTCCCTGGCCCATGCCGTCAGCTCCCCGTGGCCCGGCGGGGATATTCCCAGGTCGGCTTGGAGCTCCTTAAAAATGTTCACCAATGACGGCGGTTTCGTCACGCCCCTCTGAACGGAAAAGGACAGGCCGTGGGCCTGCCCCGGCCCGTGGTACGGGTCCTGGCCCAGGATAACGGCCTTTACGTCTTTGCGCGCCACATAACGCAGGGCGTTGAAGATATCGTTCATATGCGGATAAACGGTCTGGGTCTTATACTCGTAAGCCAAGCGCTTCCGCATCTCTTTATAATAGTCCTTCTCAAACTCTTCGCTTAATAACTCCGTCCAGTCGTTGCCCAGGTCAATCATATCAGTCTCCAGTCATAGTCTGCGGCATTTTCTTCGCAAGGTCGGCCATTTCCTCCGCCAGTTCCTTAACCTTCCTGCGCATCATAAAGATACAGTCCTCCACCGGGATGCCGTCAAGAACCACGTCCTCCGCGAAGGCGTTGCAGTTGGGCGCGCCGCAGGAACCGCAGTCAATATGCGGCAGCTGGGCATATATGGCTTCGATGTCCTCCATATTCTTAATCGCCTCGCCCATGTCCTGGCCGAAGCGCTGGAGATTGGCCGCGGATATCTTTTTCGTAAGCCGCAGGTTCACCGAGCCTTTGGGGATATCCACCGCCCTGCCGCGATCCGTCGGGATAGAGGCGGCGTTGGCCCGCACCTTTTTCAGCACGTTGCGCGCCACATATCCGTTGACGACGGTCAGCGGCCCGCCGACGCAGCCGGACATGCAGGCGTTGGCCTCGATAAAGTCCACGTCGTCCAGCTGCCCGTCTTCAACCTGCTCCAGCACGCGGATGACATTCTCAAGCCCGTCAACCGCGATAGCGTTCTCTATGCGAGCGTCCGCGCTCTCTCCTCCCGTCGCGGCCCATCCCATGCCCTCAAAGCTGCGCTGGCAAAGGTCCTCATACTCGGAAGGGTCCAGCTTCGCCATGATGTTCCTCAGCGGCAGATAAACGTCCGCAATCGAGATAACCCCGTCCACATCGGACTTTTCCATCCCTATCGGGTACATTGCCGCCGTCGCTTTGGCCGAACAGGGGCTTATGAAGAACACGCCCACCTCGTCGGCTTTATAACCCTTACGCATTGCCATCCGCCTGGCCGCCGACGCCGCAACGTCGATAGGGGCGGCCACGGGCATTATATTATCCATCAGCGACGGGAAACGCATCGCCATGAGCCTTATTACGGCTGGGCAAGCGGAAGAAATCATCGGTTTGAGGCGGGCTTCTTCCTTGAGCACCTTCACCGTCTCCTCTGTCACCATCTCGGCGGCCCTGGACACCTCCAGCACATCGTCGAAACCGATACGCTTGAGGGCCGTCAGAACGGCGTTAATGCTGGTGTTGCGCAGGAACTGGCTGTAGAGCGACGGAGCCGGAATAACGACCTTGTACTTAAAGCGTTTATCGTTTATGACGTCCAGCCCGTTCGTGACGGCGCGCTTCGCGTGGTTGCGGCAGACGCGTATGCACACGCCGCAGTCTATGCACAAATTCTCGTCTATCGTCGCCTTTGAGTTGCGTACCCTGATAGCCTCCGTCGGACAGCGTTTAATACAGTCCGTGCAGCCTATACATTTATCGGGAATCAATTCAACGGAATGGTGCTTTTGCATGGTGTTCATATATCCCAATAGACCCCCTTACTAGAGCCGAGATAAAAAAGAGCCGAGAACACAGATATTAACTGCGGAAAATCAATCTCACATTCTTTTCTAAAAGTAATTATCTCGGCTCTGCGCTCTCGGCCCTCGGCTCTAGCTCACAGATTCACCGCAATCTCAACCGTCGTTCCCTTCCCCACTTCGCTTTTAATATTAAAAAAATCAGAGTTCCTGATCATATTCGGTATGCCCATCCCCGCGCCGAAGCCCAAATCCCGCGCCTCGTCGGACGCGGTGGAGAACCCTTCGCGCTTAGCCATTTCAATATCCGGTATGCCCGGCCCCGTGTCGGTAAGCTGGATAAATACCTTATCCGGCAGGATATCCACGTCAACCACCCCGCCGTTGGCGTGTATTACCATGTTAATCTCCGCCTCGTACATCGCGATGGCTATCTTCCGTATGACAGGCGCGGGGACGCCCAGCTGCTTGAGCACCTTTTTAACGGCGCTGGAAGCCTCGCCCGCTCTCGCGTACTCGCCCTCAAGGACGGTGTAGCTCAGTTTCAAGCCCGCACCCCCTTAATGAAGCCCGTTTATGTACAGCAGCCCGCACGCGGCGTAGAGATTATGCTTCGTCGTCATCAGGATAACATCCCTGTCGTTTGCGAGGTCGATAATATCCTGCGTGGGCTTCTTTCCCCGGACAAACACTACCGCGCGCATGTCCATCATTTCGGCGGTCCTTATAGCCTGGAGGTTTATAAGCCCCGTCAGGAGCAGCGCGTGCCCCGCCGAAAACGCGAGCACATCGCTCATAAGATCCGCCCCGCAGGCCGAATCCACCACAGTATCCAGCTTGTCCGCCGTTGTAAGAACCTCCGCGTTCAATATCTCGCTTACTTGTTGAATCGTCATTATATTCGCTCCTTGTTATTTCCTTCGCATAATAAATATACAATAAAACCGTTTATTTTACAATGTAATTTTCTAGCTCTCGATTATTCATTATTCATCGCGGCGTTCTCGGAAGTACCGGTATCCTTCTCTTTATAAAGCCGCTCTATCAGCGCGCGCTGGTTTTCCACCTCCTTCGTAAGGTTTTCCAGCCTCATAATCTGCCTGTCTTTTTCTAGGAGCTTGCGTTCCAACATCTCCATCTGGTTTTGGAGCTTGCTTTCGTCGGAGATATCGAAGCCGTAGTACATCTCCGCCAGCTCCGCCTCGCCTGGCGCCAGCTCGGGCAATCTTTCATGCGCCGCCTGCACCGGTTCCGCGGCTTGTACGCGCGGTTCCGCCGACATAAAAAAGTCTTCGTAAATCTCGGGGAGCATTTGCACGTCCCAGGGGCTTGCGGCGTCCACGTAGACCTCCTTAGCGGCGAGTTTCCCCGGGTCACATTCCGCAGATAGAAAACCGG
>JAISVU010000215.1 GCA_031271375.1 Clostridiales bacterium
ATGCCCGGCCACCGCGTTAATAATGAAGTTTTCGCTGAACCCGGTTTCCATGACGGCGTTTGACTGCTCGGTATACCTGCCAAGGTAAGCCAAGGCGTCGTCGTAGAGCCCGTGCTCAAGATATGTTTTAAGCGCGTCCATATGCCGTTTTACATCGTGCCTCATCGCGGCCATATCACGGAAATTAGCCTTTAACCGCTCGTAATTCTCCAGCGCCAGGCTCTTTTGCGTCGCCTGCCTCTGGCTCTCTCTTAGGTTCCGGTTGTATCCGCTGAAAAACTGCTGCATTCCGAAGAGCAGAATAACAAGAACCAGCAAAAAATAGGTGTGGTCCAAGGAAGAGCGTATCAAATCGCTTCGGGAATAGAACAGCGATATGTTTAAAAGTAAAGCGGCGTAGCCCGCGACGGTAAAGGGAGCCGCGATTATCATAGCACGGTTTCTCTTAAACGCCTCCATCACAGTGAGGACGACCGTGTATGCCAGCGCCGCGAACACTATGTAGTTGAACTCCGCTAACCTTGGCAAGTCAACAAACCCGGTGATTTGGAGCATCACCGCCGCCAGCGGGAAACCGTTGTGAAGTATAACCGCGGGCAGCATCCATTTCCTGTAGTGCTTGAAGGCGAAATAGAAGTACAGCGACAGCGGCGCAAGGAAGGAAAACAACAGCGCCTGCCTGACCTGAGACATAAGAACCGGCTGGAAGAACCGGTACATGATATACTGGTCGCTGACGTAGTTCAACGTCCATAGGACGGCGAATATCCCCAGGCAAAGATACTCCGGCTCGAAGGGGCCCCGTATAATCTGAACGAACGTAAGACCCGCCATGAACACGCAGAAAAGCAGGCACATGGCGGTAAGCAGCAGAGGCAGAATTGATTTTGAAAGGGTATAGGCTTCCAGCGACGACACCGTCCCCATCAATATCGGGCTTGTCTGCCCCGACGCGCTGGCCTAGGGGGAAATCAGCTCAACCTTCAAGGTTTTGCCAAAATAGCCGTCCGGCAAGATGAGATAACGCAGCGCCATCCCCGGGTTTGCGCCTTCCGGCGCTTCGGGGTCGGCGTACAGGGCTTCGCCGTCTATTGATACGGCAAGGCTTTGAAGATATGTCTGTATAAGAATCGCCGCGTCAGGCAGCTCCTCGTCAAGGGTTCTGTACAGGGCCATCGGCTCCCCTGCCGGAACCGCCAGGCCGGAACCAAGGCTGATGGGGCCTGACAATCCTGAGTCCGGGGTTTCATATTGCCATCCCGAGGATAAATCAATGATTTCCTGCCCCAGGAACGGTTCTTGATATGTTGTGAAATAGAACCTGATAAGAGCCGCGAGGCCCAGGACGCAGAGCAATATGAATATCAGAAAAATCACGGAGCTGTTTTTCATGTTTTTTAAAATCGGCATATTAATTCTCCAAAAACTTATTCAAAAACGCCGATTTAGCGTTATTCATATGCGAGCGGCTCACAGGAATCCTTTTCCCGTTTTGAGCCAGAAACTCACGATTGTTAAGCTCGCGCATGTTATTAATATTAACCGCGAAGGCCTCATGGCATCTGATGAAATGGCCCTTCGGCAGGGTGTCCAGCAAGCCGGTCAAACTGCCGTTGTAATGGAACAATCCGCCGTCCGCGGTGTGTATGTCCACTTTTCTGGCGGCGGCTTCCAACGCTATTATGCTCTTTATCTCTATCCGCCGCGTAGTTGCCCCAGACTGCAGAATCAGGCAAAGAGCCTGATATTTGTCCTCGTACACCTTTTTTAATAAATCGCCTAAAGTCTGGCGGTAGTTCTCCTTCTGTAAATAGCGAAAGGCGCCTACCTCATAACCGGCGGCCATATAGTCGGGGCTTGATGTCAGGAAAATAATCGCGGCGCCCGAATCGCTTTCGCGGATTTTCCGCGCGAGCTCAACCCCGTTCATACCGTCCATTACAATATCGAGCAAAATAAGGTCGTACCGTTTGCCCTCGTCTAAGAAAGCGCCGAGAAAACCCTGGGCGTTTTCAAAAACCGATATCCCGTATTCAATGTTCATCGCGTCCAAGGTCTCGCGGCAAAACTGCTCCTGGGTCTCGGCAAAGATTTTTTCGTCCTCGCATAAAGCAATCTGAAATAAAGCGCCTTTTTTACCCATCGCAGAAATTGCGTCAGACGCCTGAACAATCGCTCTGTCAGGCTCAAGCTGAGCTTCCTTCAGGGGCCGCCTGTAATTATACTTCCTTCCGTCATCCGGTTTTGCGGCGTCCTTCGGAATCAAATATTCTTTACCATGACGCACAGCTCCTTCGATACGCCCGTTTTTCAGCAGTATCTGAACCCTTCTGACGGATATATCCCACTTATCAGCCGCGTCCTTTGCCGTTATATAGTCCATCTCCAAGCCCCCTGTCGATTTAATTATATGGCTTCAATGGGTACATTTCAAGAATATCTTTTAGGGTTAAATAAAAAAGAGCGGAGTAAGAAACTACCCCCGCTCTCATGACGCTCCCTGTTAGGGTAATGTTGTTGCGTCAGGCAAGATGCTATTTAAGCGCACTTCGCCAGCTTTATTTTGTTCACTCTAGCGGAAAGCTCCTGCGCCAGGAATTTGAGCGTCCCGTACTGGTCGTCTAAATCGGAAAGCTCACGCTTGAGAAGAGACTCATAGTGACGCTTCTTCTCATCGAGGCGTTGGATTTTAAGCGCCCAGCGGTCCATAACGGCGGGGCTTTGGCTCCCGCTGGAGATAAGGTATTCAATCTTTTCAGTATAAAGCTCAATCTCCTTCCGAGTAGCGTTATAAAACTCCGCGCTCATTTTGTCGCGCTGCCTCGCGTCGTCGATAACGTGCATTGAATTAATCGTCAGCTCACCGCCGCGCTGGTTGTTTTTGCCCACAGCCTCGATAAAATCCTCAAAGATTTCAAGAAGGTGCATT
>JAISVU010000254.1 GCA_031271375.1 Clostridiales bacterium
GTAACAGGATAGACTCCCGCGTCTTCTCCGGCGCGAAGATGGCGAGGCTCTCCGACGAGGGCATCTCGATATTCACGCTCATGCGATCTGCCAGCATCCCGGTGGCGGCGATAAGCTCCTGACTGGCCCCCGGAATGGCCTTGACATGCACATAACCGTTGAAACGGTGAACTTCCCTTACGTATTTTAATGTTGTATATAACAGCTCCATCGTGTAATCCGGCGATTTGATAACGGTGGAGCTGATAAAGAGCCCTTCGATGTAATTGCGCTGGTAGAAGTTTATCGTCAGGTCCGCTATCTCCTGCGGCGTGAACGCGGCCCTCGGCACGTCGTTGGAACGCCGGTTGACGCAATATTGGCAGTCGTATATGCAATAATTCGTCATCAGAACCTTGAGCAGCGAAACACAGCGCCCGTCCGCCGCGAAGGTATGGCAAATGCCGCAAGCCATCGCGCTCCCTAGCTTGCCTTTGACATTCTTCCGGTCAACGCCGCTGGAGGTGCAGGCCACGTCATACTTCGCCGCGTCCGTCAGTATTTGAAGTTTTTCGATAATGTCCATAAAACCGCCTCAATGCTATTTTAACATAGGCGCGGCGGGTTGTCGAGTGTAAAAATAGATTTTACTTGAAATGTTTAGTACATGTACCGGTTAATATCCTCCTTCGTAATCCCTGGGTGCAGCGCGATGTTTATCGTGTTAGCGATGATATTTGAAAGCCTGTCAATAACGGCGTCAACTTCCTTAGGCGTGACGAACATATTGCCCATGTAGGGATCAAGGGCGCGTTTAATAAGCGGGTATTTATCCTCGTCGCCCAGTTCTTTCAGCGTCTTGTAAAACTCCGAGCCCTGAGGCACAGAGGTTGTCATATCCTCCAGCATGATATCCATTGTGTCGTTGACCAATGTCGCCGCGTCAACAACCGTAGGCACTCCGATCGCGATTACCGGGGTTCCCAGGGTTTCTTCGCTGAGGGGCATCCGAATGTTGCCCATGCCGGAACCCGGGGTGAGGCCGGTGTCGGCAATTTGAATCGTTGCGTTGACGCGGCTTACCCTGCGGGCGGCAAGGGCGTCTATCGCGATGACCAAACTGGGCTTAGAACGCTCAACAACGCCTTGAATGATCTCCCCAGTCTCAATACCCGTTATCCCCATGACCCCGGGGGAGATGACGGCCACAGGCCGCACGGCTTTTTTCAGGTTCTCCGGGAGCGTTCCGTCCATATGCCGGGTTACGAGGGTCTTTGAAGCGACCCTAGGGCCCAGCGCGTCCGGTGTGACATGCCAGTTACCCAAGCCTGCCACCAGTACGCTCTTAGCGGATTTTACGGGTTCAAGCCCAGCCAGGATATCCACAAGGACGCGAATCAGCCCCTCGTGGGCTTCAACGTCGGGAACCTTCATCGATTCGCATTCGGCGGTGATATAGTTGCCAATGGGCCTCCCCATTACGCGTGCGCCGTTGCCGTCCCTTACCCTTATCCATGTAACCTTAACGGCGCCGCCGGGGACAGGTTTCATAGTTATGTCCATGCTTACGCCGTCTATGCCGCTGGGCGTTCCCAGGGTTTCCGCCATTTCAAGAGCCAAGTCCGTATATATCGCCATATGAGCTGCTCCTTGCGTATTTCTCAAATTTTTATTATTTTTCGGTAATATTCATTATTTATTCATTGACTTACCCGGATTTCTTATATATAATGGCTTTTACAGGAGGTGAGAGAAGTTGGCCAATACGAAATCCGCGAAGAAGAGGATTCTGGTTTCCCAGAAGAAAGCCTTGCGCAATAAGATGATTAAGTCCCGGACGAAAACCGCCGTTAAAAAGGCCGCGAAGGCGATAGAAGCCGGCGGGGCGAAGGATACCGACGCCGTTTATATTAGCGCGGTGTCGCTGATAGACAAGGCGGTAACAAAAGGGGTTTTGCATAAAAACACCGCCGCCAGGAAGAAAAGCCGCCTGGCGAAGAGGCTGAACAAAGCTAGCTAAACGGAGCCGAGAGAACAGAGCCGAGAACCGAGATAATTACTTTAAGAAGAGTGTGATCGTCTTTTTAGAGTGATTATCTGGGCTCTCGGTTCTTTTTTTAGACTGTACAGCGGCGGCGGTTATGATAACCGTTATCGCCGTTCTGCGGGCATTGATTATTAGTAATAGGGGGCGTTTGAATGAGAAGGCGTGTCGCCGGGTATAAAATAATCGCTGTCGCCGCTGCGGTTTTGCTGGCTCTGTCGGGTATCCTGTTTGCCATGCCCTGGATAATGGGAACCGCTGAAGATCAAAATACGCCGCCGCCCCCGCCGCCGGTTACGGAACCGCCGGCAGCGGCAAGGATGATTGCGACGCCGCGTCCCCTGACGGCAATGAACCCCGTGACTTCAACGCCCCCGCCGTCTTCCTCAATACCGGTGCCTTCGCTGCCGCCTTCTACGCTTGAGCCGACAGAAACTCCCCCGGATACGCCTTCACCTACGCTTGAGCCGTCGGAAACGCCTTCGGATACGCCTTCACCTACGCTTGAGCCATCGGAAACACCTTCGGATACGCCTTTGCCTACGCTTGAGCCGACAGAAACGCCCTCGGATATGCCTTCTCCTGGGCCGGAGACATCAGGGCAGCCGTTAATTACGCCGTTGCCCAGAATGACGGCTGCGCCGCATCCCCAGCTGACGCCGCTGCCCCTGACGACGACATCGCCGACGGAGACGCCGGAAGCGGATATTACGCCGCCACCGTGGTCAGTCACGTCTTCCGTAACGCCGCCGCCGGAGGTAACGCCGCCTTCCACGCTTTTGCCGTCGCTCACTCCGCCGCCTTATATACCGCCAATACAGGAAATAACGCCGCTGCCCTCCATAACCTCCGCTCCTCAAACGGCTCCGCCTCCGATACAGACGGAACGGCCAACCGCGCCTCAGCCAACGGCCACAGTTGCCCCTTCGGAACCAACGCCCGCCTACTCTGCATATTCTATAGTGGTTAATGAGGAACATTTTACAGGCCTTGACGGGAGCCTCCCGGAAGTAGCTGAGGTCGCGCTCAGGTGGCTTGACAACGCGGGGATTTGGCATGACATCCAGTTTGAATATGTGAGCCTGGGCCAGCTTCCGTATACAATGTATGTGAACACGGAAGGCTTGCCTGATGAAGTAACGATTTACGTATATGTGGACGGGGTGCAGCGGTTCAACCGCTGGGTGCATACGGGCGGTTAATGAAAAAATAGGAGGAAGGCGGCATGGAATATAACCGGGCAAAGGCTGTCGCCTACGCGCATGAGTGGGCGCTGGGCAGGAACCCTTTATACTTTAATTTTGACGGGATGGGAGGAGACTGTACAAACTACGTGTCGCAGTGCATATTCGCCGCATGCGGCGTGATGAACTACACCTGCGACACGGGATGGTACTACAGGTCGCCCAATGACAGGGCCGCCGCGTGGTCTGGCGTGGAGTATCTGCACCGTTTTTTGACACGCAACAAAGGCGCGGGGCCGTATGGAAGCGAGCTTCCCCTGGGCTACGCCGAGATTGGGGATATTATTCAGCTTAACTACGAAGGCGACGGAAAGTACGACCACTCGCTGTTTATTGTAGAGCTACAGCCCAAACTGCTTGTGTGCCATCACTCCAGCCAGAACTATGACAGCAGGGCCTTCGACACATATGAATACGCAAAAGCGCGGTTAATCCATATCGCCGGCATTAATTAATAACCTTGTCTCGCAACAGCTCCAGCAGCGTTTCCCGCTTGTTGAGCCCCGGATCGTCCATTACCCGTTCCAGCAGATAATTGAGCGCTTCACCCACGTTTTTACCCGCGGCGACGCCCAGAGCAGCCATGATATCGCCGCCGCCTACGGAAAGACCCTTCAATGTGTAGGGCTCGCCGCTTTGGAGGATGTCCTCAAGCAGTTCTTTGTCGGCTTGAATGGCGGGAAGGCGATGCTCCTGAGCCAATGAGTTCTTTGCCATCGTGTCCGCCCGGCAGAAATCCAGCAGAAGCCGCGAATAGTTAATTCCTAGGCGGCTAAGAAGCCGCTTCGCGGCTCCCCTGCTCATACCCGGCTTAAAACTGTGTTCCCTGGTCAGCGTGGTTACGGTGTCGATTGTCTCATTATCATATTTAAGACGCTTGAGCACGTCCCTCGCTATATTCTCGGAGATGGCGGCATGACCCTTGAAATGGGTTATGCCGCCGCTGTCAACGGTCATCGCCAGCGCTTTGCCT
The DNA here is from genome assembly GCA_031271375.1 of Clostridiales bacterium. Taxonomy (GTDB): domain Bacteria; phylum Bacillota; class Clostridia; order Lachnospirales; family WRAX01; genus JAISVU01. The sequence continues at coordinate 4,241 of JAISVU010000254.1, forward strand.
GTGTCGTGCAGCAAGGCGCAGAGCTTGAGACAGAGTTCCGGCCCGGCGTGCCGCAGCGCCTCCATAGTATGCCCGTAAACATCCAGGTAATGGTAAGCGTTACGCTGCGGCACATTTCTCAAGGCAGTGACCTCGGGCAGAATCACGCTCCCCAGGTCTTCCATAAACGCGGCTATACGGTTGAAACGGCCGGATATTAGGAGTTTGTCCAGCTCAACCCTTATACGCTCGGCGGAGATTTTGGGGGTTATGTTTTCCCTCAGCGCGATAGAGGCTTCCTTTAATTCGATGTCCAGATCAAAATCCAGCGTCGCCGAAAAACGGTATGCCCGCATAATGCGCAGATAATCCTCCGAAAAACGCGCCTTCGCGCTGCCGACACAACGGATGATCCGGTTCTTTAAATCCTCCCGCCCGCCGAAGAGGTCTACCAGTCCCCGGCTTGGGCCATAGGCCATCGCGTTTATCGTAAAGTCCCGGCGGGATAGGTCTTCGGTCAGATCATTCGTAAAGGTTACATTATCCGGCCTGCGCCCGTCGGAATACATCCCGTCCAGACGGTACGCCGTTATTTCATAAGGGATATTCTTGAGGAAAAGGGTAACGGTGCCGTGCTTAATGCCCGTCGGGAGAATCCGGCGGTTTTTAAATACGCGCATTACATCCTCCGGGGCGGCGTTGGTGGTGATATCCCAGTCCGTCGGCGGCTTCCCGAGAAGACTGTCCCGGACGCAGCCCCCGGCGGCGAAGCCTTCGTAACCAGCCCGCTTCAGCTCGTTTATAATATACTCAACGTCTTTTGGCAGCTTTATCACTATTATAAATCTATCTCCCTGCCCGGCTCGACTATTACCTTATCCGGCGCCGCCCAGGCCTCTGCTATTGCGCGGTCGAAGAGCGCGCCGGGTTTCATGTGGATTGGGATGTTGTGCTTCGCCTTGATAATACGGGCGCATTCCGCGGCCTCTTCCAGGCCCATATTGTAAACCCCGTCCATCGGGAGCAAGGCCCAGTTCAGCCCCTTAGACGCGAAAGCGTCCATTGGCGCGGTCTTTGACGTGTCTCCCGCCGCGTAGACCTTTTTGCCGTCGATGGTGATTATGTAGCCAACGCATTCCTTAGGGCTATGGTTCTTGTTGCCCGCCTCGACCGCCTCAACCGTTATATCGTCCAGTTCAATCGTCTGGTGCGCGCCGTCCTTCAGCGCCTCGGCGTTTGAGATAACGCGGCAGCCGGGCTTTTTCGCGCAGAGCTGCACTTGGTTGTGATCCCCGTGCTGATGGGTGACAAGGATATAATCGGCGGGTGCGTCATAACCTTCCCCGGCATACGGGTCTACATAGACGACCCTGCCGTCCGATGCGGTGAGCCGGAAGCTGCCGTGGCCCTGGTAATAGAGTTTTGCCATAGGGGTTCCTCCTGTTTTTCTTATAGGATATCACTATTGGGGTTTACTGGTCAATAGTGGGATGTTATAATTGAAATATGGACATAATACGAGCGGCGTTAGAGGACATCGATGTTTTCAGCAAAGAACAGTTACGCTGCGGAGCCTGCTGCTTTTATGACAAGGATAAGTCCGCACGTTATTTTTTCAAGATACAGGGGCGGGAAGCTGTGCTGCATAACGATAATCCCGCGCATATTAATAAGGTGATAGAGGAGTTCCTTTTTTATTCCGGTTTTGTCACGACAATCAGGGAACCCGGCGGCGCGGTGCTGTTTGAAAGGGAAGCGGCGGAGCTTACGCCAATAAAAATTACGGAGATACAGCCCAGCCAATTTTATATCAATGAAAGAAAATTGGAGGACTGCAAGCGGTGGATTAACAGCCCCGCCGATATTATGATTCCGGTAACGGTCATTGACGGAAAGACCGTATCCCTTGACGGTCATACAAGGATGCGGGCGGCCATCGACTTGGGGTACGAGTATGTGTATATATACGCCGACGATTCCGGCGATTCTATCGGCGGCTTTGTCTGCGAGGCGGTTCGACGCGGTATTCATAGCGTCAGCCAAATGGAAATCGTCAGCGACGCGGAATACAGGGTAAAATGGGATAAGTTCTGCGATGATTACTTTAAGGCTTATTTGTAAAAACCCTTTACACATCCTGCCCCTTTAGATTATAATATATAGAGAATAATGACTTCCACTTCTCGAAGGGAGCGGACGCCAATGAGCGGTCAGGACAGCGCGGAAACGCGAGCTTATCGGCTGGACACAAGCGGCGGGTTGAGTTCGGAAACGGGCCAGACTAAAGTATTCGCCTGCAACGCCAACAGAGACTTGGCGGAGCGTATAGCGGTCAATTTGGGCCTTTCGCTGGGTTCCAGCCTTATGACTACTTTTAAAGACGGTGAGATCCGTGGACGGTTGGAAGAAACCGTGAGGAATTGCGACTGCTATATCATACAATCCACTTCCCCTCCGGTAAATAACCATTTAATGGAGCTGCTGATTATGACGGACGCGATGCGGCGCGCTTCGGCCCGGTCCATAACCGCAGTGGTGCCGTATTTCGGCTACGCAAGGCAGGACAGGAAAGCCAAACCAAGAGAGCCTATCACGGCGAAGCTGGTGGCAAACCTCATGGTTTCAGCGGGGATAACCCGCATAATAACAATGGATCTTCACGCCCAGCAAATACAAGGGTTCTTCGATATCCCGGTGGATCACTTGGTAGGTACTCCTATACTGATGGATCATTACAAGGAAACATTCGGCGATGAGCTCTCGAAAATGGTTATAGTCTCGCCGGATCACGGCAGGATAGCAAATTCCAGAGAATTCGCGAAAAGCATGAATATGCAGATGGCCATTATAGATAAACGGCGCCCTGTTGCCGGTGAGGCCGAGGTTATGAATATCATAGGTGAGGTAAGAGACAAAGCGGTCATCATCGCCGATGATATGATCGACAGCGCTGGAACGATAGCCAGCGCGGCGAAAGCCCTGGTCGAAAACGGAGGGGCAACGGAGGTATACGCCTGCTGCACTCACGCCGTCTTATCTGGCCCCGCGATAGAGCGGATTCAAAACGGCCATATCAAGGAACTTGTAGTTCTGGATACCGTAGACCTACCGATGGAAAAACGCATACCCAAGATAAAGATACTTTCCACCAGCCGCATGTTTGCACAGGGGATTTATAATATACAGAAAGGCATACCGCTGTCGTCAATTATGCTGGGCAACCGGTACATGTGAGTATGACATACCTAGTCGCCGGCCTGGGAAACCCCGGCGCAGCTTATGCCGGCACACGCCATAATGTGGGCTTCGAGGCCGTGGTAAAGCTGGCTCGCGACCATCAGATAAACATAAATACACGGAAGTTCCGGGCAATCACCGGAACCGGTGTTATTGCAGGGAATAAGGTCATCCTTGCCTTACCCCAAACCTATATGAACCTGAGCGGTGAAAGCGTTCGGGATATTATGGGTTATTTTGGCGTTTCTCCCGAAAGGCTTATCGTTATCTACGACGATACCGTTATTGCTCTGGGGGATATACGGGTGCGTGAGCGGGGCAGCGCGGGCAGTCACAACGGCATGAAGAGCGTTATCTATCAGCTGGAAACCGACGAGTTCGCGCGTGTCAGAATAGGCATCGGGGAGCGCCCTGAACGCTGGGAGCTGAAGGATTATGTGCTGTCCAGGTTTTCCGAGGCCGAGAGGGACAGTATTATTAAAGGCATTAACTCAGCCGCGGAAGCTGTGGAAATTATCCTGGGAGACAGTGTCCAATCCGCTATGAATAAATTTAACAAGAAACAGGAAAAGATAATTAATAATCCATGATTAACACGTTTTTGTCCGTGCTGGAAGAGCTGGAGAATTTTCGAAAGCTGGACGAGATGCTTGGCGCGGATTTGCGAAAAAACATTAGCAAGAAGACGACGGCGCTTACCACGGGGGTAGTTGACTCGCAGAAGTGCCATTTGGCGTGCGCTCTTGCGGCAAGGCAAAACCGGCCTTTAATGATTATCGCGGCTAACGAGGTTAAAGCAAGGGAGATACTGGCGGATGTTGAGTTCTTTTTTCCGGGCGAAACCATGTATTACCCTGTCAAGGATATAATCTTCTACAGCGCTGACGTGAAGAGCGGGAACATAACCAGGAGCCGCTTTGAAGTCCTTAGGGCGCTGCTTGGCGATAAAAAGCCAAAAGCCTTGGTTCTCTCGGTTGAGGCGCTCTTCGACCGTCTGACAGATAAAGAAATTTTCAGCGGATTTATCCAAAAATTCAAAACCGGAGATAATATCTTAGTGGAAGATCTTCCTGAACGGCTTATTTCAATGGGCTACGAACGGGCGGATATGGTGGAAGGGCCGGGGCAGTTCGCGATACGCGGCGGAATCATTGATATATTCAACATCACGGACGACCGTCCGGCGCGTATTGAGATGTGGGGCGATACTGTGGATTCGCTGCGCTATATCGACCCGCTGACCCAGCGCTCGGTGGAGCCTGTGGACATCTTCGAGGTATTTCCGGCTCGGGAATTGGTTTTTAGCCACAAAGCGCACAAAGAAACACAAAGAAAGATCAACAGCGAGTTTGAGCCGCTGTATAATAAATATATCAAGTCCGGGCATACGGAAGAGGCGCAGAACCTCAAGGATATGGTTTCCGATGCCATCCGCCGGCTTGACGAGGGTTTGCCTTTTGCGGGAGTGGATAAATACGCGGGGTATTTCTACGCGGAGAAGGTAACGCTGCTGGACTATTTACCGGAGGATACGCTTATTTTCTTCGACGAACCCGCGAGGATAGCTTCCACTGCCGAAGGGAAGTTCAATGAGTTTGAGGAGAGCTTCAAAAACCGCCTGGAGCGTGGAACGTTGTTGCCGGGGATGATCGCCTCGGCCGTGACGTATCCCGAAATTCTGCGCAAAGCAAGGGATTTTTCCCAGGTTTTAATGAGCACAATGGCATCTTCCTCCTCGGCGGCGGGCTTCGTACCCGACGCAATCATTAACTTCACGGTTAAATCCAGCGCAACCGTGCAGAACCGCATAGATCTGCTGATAGATGACTTGCGTTATTATGTCAGCCAGAACTACCGAATAATGGTGTTGGCGGGCGGCAGAACCAGAGCGGAACGCTTGGCGGCCGAGCTGGAAAACGAGGGTTTTCTTTGTGTTTTTTGTGAGCTTTGTGGTGATAAAGATAATATAAACCTTTTACCGGGCCGGATTACGGTAGCCGCCGGAACCCTTGCGAAGGGTTTCGAGTATCCGATGATAAAGTTCCTGTTAGTCGCGGGCGGCGACATCTTCGGAACGGGCAAGCCGAGGAGAGCGGGCCGCAGGCGTGAGAACCGGAATCCGCTGAGTTTTTCGGATTTAACACCGGGAGATTATGTCGTCCACGACATACACGGCATCGGCTTTTACCGAGGCATTGAAAAGATCACGGCCGACGGTATTTCGAGGGATTACCTAAAGATCGAATATGCCGACGGTGGCAGCCTCTTTATCAACACCGCGCAGATGGACGCGCTGCAAAAATACATCGGCGGGGAAGAAGCCAAGCCCAAGTTAAACAAGCTGGGAGGGCAGGAGTTCACAAAGGCTAAGGCAAGGGTAAGGGCCGCAGTAAGGATAATGGCGGCGGAATTGGCCGAGCTGTACTCAAAACGCGAATCGGCCAAGGGTTTTATCTATTCGCAGGATACTGTGTGGCAGAAGGAATTCGAAGAGACCTTTCCATATGAGGAGACCGAGGATCAAGTACAGGCTATAGCCGACGTTAAGGCGGACATGGAATCCGGCAAGGTTATGGATAGGCTTGTCTGCGGCGACGTGGGTTATGGGAAGACGGAAGTCGCGATAAGGGCCGCGTTTAAAGCCGTCGTCGATGGCAAGCAGGTGGCTTATCTGGTGCCGACTACAATCCTTGCTCAACAGCATTATAATACCTTTACCCAGCGAATGAAGGATTTCCCTGTAAACATAGAGCTTATGTCGCGTTTCCGCACGGATAAGCAGCAGCGGAAGACCGCGCGCGGCTTGGCCTCCGGAGCGGTAGACATCGTAATCGGCACCCACAGGCTCCTGTCAAAGGATATAGTCTTTAAAAACCTGGGTTTGATTATCGTAGACGAGGAGCAGCGTTTCGGCGTTTCACACAAGGAGAAATTAAAGAAGCTCCGGGCAAACGTAAACGTGCTGACCCTTACCGCGACGCCGATACCCAGGACGCTCCATATGAGCCTATCCGGCATCCGCGATATGAGCGTCTTGAGCGAGCCGCCGCTGGAGCGCATCCCAGTTCAGACATATGTTATGGAGTACGACGCGGATTCCGTCCGGGACGCGATATACAGGGAGCTGACCCGCAACGGCCAGGTCTATTACCTCCATAACCGGGTCAGGAATATACATGAAGTGGCGGCCCGCGTCCAGAAGCTGGCCCCGGACGCCGTCGTAGCCTATGCCCACGGCCAGATGACCGAACGCGAGCTGGAGAACGTGATGATGGACTTCATCAACGGCGAGATCGACGTGCTGGTATGTACGACGATTATCGAATCCGGCTTGGATATCCAGAACGTGAACACAATTATTATTCAAGACTCTGATTTCCTCGGCCTGGCCCAGCTCTATCAGCTCAGGGGCAGGGTGGGCCGCTCAAACCGTATAGCATACTGCTATCTCATGTACCAGAAGGACAAGGTTTTAACCGAGGCTTCCGAGAAACGCCTGGATATAATCAAGGCCTTTACCGAATTTGGAGCCGGGTTCAAGATCGCGATGCGTGATCTGTCTATGCGCGGCGCAGGGAACATCCTGGGGGCCGAGCAGCACGGGCATATGGACGCAGTAGGCTATGAGATGTATATGCGGCTCCTGGAAGAGGCCGTCCACATACAGCGCGGCGGCGCCGAGGCCCGCGATTTCGAGACGCTGATAGACTTGCCCGTGACGGCTTATATCCCGTCTGCTTACATTCCCGACGAGGCTCAACGCCTGGACATCTACCGGCGCATAGCGCAGATAATAGACGACGAAAGCTATTTGGATGTTCAAGACGAGCTGATAGACCGTTTCGGGGACATCCCGGCCTGCGTCCAGAGCCTGCTGGAGATAGCGCTCCTTAAAGCAGCGGCGCGGAAGCTGGACGCCGTCTCCGTAACACAGAAAGCCCAGAACCTTGTCGTAACCTTCCCGCCCGACGCGCGGGTCGCCCCGGAGAAGCTGGCCGAAGCGATAAAACGCCATAACGGATTGCTGATGTTTACAGCGTCGGCCAATCCGCAGCTCACTTATAAAAGCTTAGACATGAACGGGTTAAGGAAGGCGTTGCTGGGGATGGCGTAGATTCGCATGAATCTATATGAATGCAGTCAATCGGGGGTCTCATATATGGATATCGCAGGTTTATTGATATGTCCTGAGTGCGGAAGCGGTTTGGACAAAAATTTGAAATGTGCGGGTTGTCATAACCAATACGGCAATAAACACGGGGTTTATGACATAATCTCGCAGAAACTGTCTGGTAATCAGGAAGTACTATGGGATATTTCCGACGAGGATATTGAGAATTCGGAAAACGATGGCTTGGAAGCTTCCTGGGTCAAGGATTATGATTTAAAGTTATCGGAAGATACGAAGCAGGCGCAGCAAAAGCAGTCGGAACTGTTAGCTTCTTTGGAAGACGGGTTATCGGGTATTGTATGTAATTACGCGGCGGGGAGAGGGATAAATCTAAAGCGTTTATTAGCCGCGAAGAATAAGGATTTTTACATTGTTAATACCGATCTCGACCCGCAATTCTGGCAATGACCCGCAAAAGACTGAAAACTGACGACGCGAGAGTCTTTAACATAGCCGCCGACGGGCGGCATATGCCGGTAAAAGACAATTCCTTCGATTACATAACAACTCTCGCCGCGTTCGGCAACATACCGGAAACCGGGAAAGTAGTCAGGGAAATGTACAGGGTATTAAAGCCAAACGGAGAGTTGTTGATTCACGGCACATATGTCGATAAGGACAGCAAGAGCCATAAACTGGCGGAAAACCTGGGCGTTGATACCGGCATGGTTGAGGAGTATCTGCTTTGTGAACTGGAGCAAGCGGGATTTAGGGGTATAAAATCGACAATCGCGGCGAAAGCCGTATGGGCGGAAAATCCATACGACATGCTGCCCATAGCGGGCGATATGCAGTATTTCTATATTCTCCAAGCGAGAAAGTAGCTGAGATAACGGAGGCGAATAAATGTTTGATGTAGTCGGTATCGGCGAGGCGTTGATTGATTTTACTTATTACGGCGTGTCTGAGGACGGGAACGCCCTGTTTGAGCAGAACGCCGGCGGGGCCATCGCCAACGTAATAGCGATGTGCGGCGGGCTTGGGCTTAAAACCGCGTTTATAGGGAAGGTCGGCGCGGACATGCACGGCGCTTTCCTCAGGGATGTATTCCAAAGCAAGAATGTGGACGTTTCGGGCCTTATTACGGATAAAGGAGTTTTTACGACGCTGGCCTTCGTGAAGCTGGCTGGTTCGGAGCGCAGCTTTTCCTTCGCGCGCAAGCCAGGCGCCGATACGCGGATAAGAGCCGACGAACTCGACATAGGGAGGCTTAAATCCACGAGAATTCTCCACTTTGGCTCGTTATCCCTGACGGACGAGCCCGGCAGGACGGCTACGCTTGAGGCCATTAAGATCGCGAAAGCCGCCGGAGTGCTGATCTCATACGACCCAAACTACCGGGCAATGCTGTGGCCGAGCGAGCAAGCCGCGACAGAGCGGATGCGTAGCGTCGTCGGCTTCGTGGATGTTATAAAGATAAGCGACGAGGAAACGGTTCTTATGACGGGCGAGAACGACCCGGAGAAAGCGGCTAAGGTTCTGTTAAACAACGGGGTGCAATGTGCTGTAGTGACGCTGGGAGCCAAAGGGGCTCTTGCGGCAGTGTCCGGCGGAATTATCCAAAAGCTGCCGCCGCCCTGCAAGCCGGTGGACACCACGGGGGCGGGTGACGCGTTCTGGGGCGCCTTTCTCTATAAACTGATCCAGAGCGGCAAAGCGCCGGCAGCGCTGAGTATGGATGAAATAAGCGACCACATAGTGTTCGCCAACACAGCCGCCTCAATAAGCGTTGAGAAACGCGGGGGGATACCGTCGCTTCCCGCGTTAAGCGCGGTTTTACATAGGCTGGGGCAATGAATGTATGGCTAATTAGGCATAGCGGGTAAGCAGCGGACGGCTGCGATGTTTTGACGGACGCATTTATCTATATTTCTTTAACGATTACGCGCATCTGTGAATTCTATTTCGTGTTGATTTTTAGGTAACTTTATGATATTTTGTATAAGAAAGGTATGCTGTCAGCGATTTCATTTCACGGGGGCGGTCGCGTGGAGAAAAGAGATTATTTTATCAGTTATACCAACCGGACGAAGAAGGATGTAAGCGCCGCCGAGTGGGTGGAGTGGTTTTGCCGGGTAGAGCTGGGGAAGACTTCGTATATGCAGAAGTATGACTTTAAAGCGGGCGAAAGTTTCAGGGAAAAAGAGCATGAAGCATTGGAAAACACTAAGAAGACGCTGGGCATAATGACAGAAGCCTATCAAGGATCCGATTTCTGCAAAGAAGAATGGTTAAACACAAGAAAAAAGAATTTCATAGCAATTAAGTTTGACGATTGTAAGATGGAAGGCCTACACACAACTCCGATATACATAGACCTGCATAATAAAACCAGAGAAGAGGCAATGGAAGCCTTAAAGGATGGTTTACTAGGTGTAGAACGTCCAGACGAAGAACCCGAGAACCTTTTCTTCGCTTCGCCCGCAAGCAAAGCGCCGGATAAAGCAGCAAACGAGCCGCCTTACCCCCGTTTCGGCTTACCGGACGCAACCAACCTCCCGTATCGGAACAAACGTTTCACCGGAAGGGTTAAGCTGCTTGAGGATATAGCCGTCGCCTTATCAACGGATTTTATTACGGTTGTAAGCGGCGGCGGGGGCTTCGGCAAGACGGAGACCGCCGTAGAGTACGCCTACCGCAACGCCGACGCGTATGACGTAATCTGGATGCTGAACGCTGAAAACGAAACCGCGCTGCAGCAAAATTATTACACATTGGCGAGGAAACTGGGCTTTGCGGGGGCCGAAGGACAGGACTTCCTCGCCGTGCGGGAGATAATCAACGGTTGGCTCTGCGGCCAGGGCTGTTACCTGCTCATCTTCGACAACGCCGAGGGCGTGCCGGACTTGCAAAAGTACCTTCCGGAACGGCAAATCCGAGGGCATATCATCGTAAGCACTAGGGACAGTGCGCAACGAATACAAGGAAAGAAAATCAAGCTGGGGCTGTTTAACGAGTACGAGGCCCGGCAATTCTTGCATGACCGGATAACGCATGAGGGATGCAATCCCGCTGGAGACCTGGATAAACTGGCGGGATTTTTGGGATACCTGCCGCTGGCGCTGGAACAGGCGGCGGCGTATATAATCGCTAACGGGTATACGATTGATGAATATACAGCAGAACTGAGCGAATACAGTTTGGAAATGATGGACGACCCCAGGGAGGGCGTTGATGTAGACCGGGCAAATCGCACAGCCCGTACCACCTACGATATTTCAATGAAGAAAATCGATATGGAAAGCGCGCGCCAGCTCTTTAATATATGCGCCTGGCTCGCCTCTGATAATATTCCGCTGGACACACTGATAAAAGGCCGGGAATACCTGCCCGACGAACTGAAAGGCGAGCTTATGCCGGGTAATATACCGGAACAGAACAAAATGCTCCGCGACACGGCGCGGTACTCGCTGATGACATTCAATCGCGTCCACGAACAAGGGGTGCTGCTCTCAATGCACCGTATCATTCAAGCCGTCGTGAGGGAGAAGCATGGGGAGGATACTCGGTGGCTGAGGTATGGGCTTGATGTTATGTACAGGACGTTTGAGTTTAAGTACGATACCAGGGAATCCTTCGACGCCTTTAGAATGAACCTGGACTGCGCCGTCGAGGCGGCTGATCATACCGCACGGTTGTTGGAGGACGACGGTGAGGCGATGGAGAAGACGGGAAGGCTGTATAATGAAGCCGGGGTTGGGCTTTATAAATGCGGGCAATATGACGGGGCTTTGGAGTTGTATAATAAAGCTCTAGTTGTCAAAGAAAAGGCGCTGGGTAAGGAGCACCCGTCTACCGCAACCACTTATAACAATATCGCGTTAGTCTACGATAATCAAGGCGACTACCGGGCGGCGCTGGAGTGGCATGAGAAGGCTAGAGCTATATATGAAAAGGTGCTGGGCAACGAGCACCCGGATACCGCTACCACTTATAACAACATCGCGGGTGTCTACGATAATCAAGGCGACTACCGGGCGGCGCTGGAGTGGAATGAGAAGGCAAGAGTTGTTAGAGAAAAGGCGCTGGGCAAGGAACACCCGAATACCGCAACCACTTATAACAACATCGCATTGGTCTACAATAATCAAGGCGACTACCGGGCGGCGCTGGAGTGGTATATGAAGGCTTTAGCTATTGACGAAAAGGTGTCGGGCAAAGAGCACCCGTCTACCGCAACCACTTATAACAACATCGCGGGTGTCTACGATAATCAAGGCGACTACCGGGCAGCGCTGGAGTGGTATAAGAAGGCTTTAGATATTGATGAAAGGGTGTCGGGCAAGGATCACCCGGATACCGCAACCACTTATAACAACATCGCGGTGGTTTACAGTAAGCAAGGCGACTACCGGGCGGCGCTGGAGTGGTTTCTCAAAAGTTATCGCATTCGTATAGCCAAACTGGGAAATTCCCATCCATACACCATAGGCACAATGAATGATATGAAATCAACGTATAAAAAGTCCGGCCTCCCCGAACCGTTTGAGGATTGGCTGCGCCGGTCGCTGCCCTCGTCCCGGTCTTGATCCAGAACCCCATGAGATTGCGGGGCAAGCCCGCAATGACGTTACACACGCGTAGGGCACAGATTGAAGCCGCCCTTACAACACGCAAAACAACAGGCGTCCCGGGTCAAGCCCGGGATGACGGGCGGCTCGATGTTCGTAGGGGCGATTATTAATCGCCCGCATGGAATTACAATGACCACGGGATGACATCCGTAGAGGCGTGTCCCGGGTCAAGCCCGGGGTGACGAGTCACACCCTACGATATCAATAACAACGGGCGGCATAACGCCGCCCCTACGAATCAAAATCCATGTTACTGCCTTCCCTAGCGTCTAGTCCCTAGCCCCTAGCCCGTACCCAAACTCCAGCGCCTGCTCGTTAAGCTCTTCCGTGCCTTTCGGCACACGATCCAGCACAGCCGCTTTTAACGAGTCCTTGCTCACCAGACTTAACTGCCCGTTAAGGACGCCCAGGGCTATGATATTAGCCACCATCGGCTTGCCCAGCTTTTCGGCGGCGGATTCCAGTATCGGCACTTTAACGACCTTCTCCGGCGCGGCGGCAGGGCTGGGATTGATGTTTATGCTATCGTCAACGATCAGCACGGCGCAGTAATCCTTGCTGTACTTGTCATAAGCGGCTTGAGTGAGGCACAGCAGCATGTCGCATTTCTGCACCTTAACGAAGTCTATCGGCCCGTCGCTGATGATAACCTCGGCTTTGCTGGAGCCGCCCCGGGCTTCGGGGCCGTAAGACTGAGACTGGATCGCGTGTTTGCCGTCCAGCAGGGCGGCCTCCGCCAGTATTACCCCCGCTAGGATAAGCCCCTGGCCGCCGGAGCCCGATAATCTCAATTCCTTCTGCATATCAAGCCCTCCCGCCTTTTTGGACTTTGTCGATAATCTTCTGATACTCCGCCGTGTACTCCGGCGCGCTTTCGTGCTTGAACTCGCCGATAACGAGCTTACCCGCCAGTTCGTCGGCGGTCATCTGGGCCGCTTTCTTCACATCCACAGCGTTGTCCCGCATCCAGCCTAGAATCTGCACCGGGCCGCCCTTTTTATTCTTCCTTCCGTAATATGTGGGGCATTCGCTGATCCCTTCGATCATTGAAAAACCGTCGTTGTCCAAGCCTTTCTCAATGAGCTTCACAGCCTGGGGAACATGATATGAAGTTATCCGGGCAAGGAACGTGGCCCCTGCGGCGTCCGCCAGCTTGATCAGGTCAAACGAGCGGTCTATATTCCCGTAAGGCGCGGTAGTGGCGAGGTCGTTCGTCGGGGTGAGGGGGGAATACTGCCCGCCCGTCATGCCGTAGATGGAGTTGTTGAAAACAATCGTCGTAAGGCCGATGTTCCGGCGCGCGGCGTGGATGAAGTGGTTGCCGCCTATCGCGGCGGCGTCCCCGTCGCCCGTAATAACGATAACATGCAGCTCGGGTCGGGCCAGCTTTATCCCGGTGGCGAAGGCAAGGGCCCTGCCGTGCGTTGTGTGCAACGTATTGAAGTCCATATATCCGGCGGCTCTGGAGGAGCAGCCAATGCCGGACACAATGCAGACCTTGTCTTTATCATAGCCCTTGTTATCGATGGCCTGGGCGACTGCGCGCATCAGGATGCCATGCCCGCAGCCGGGGCACCAGATATGGGGCAGCTTGTCCGTGCGGAAACTCTTCTTAACCAAGTTGCTCGCGATGATCTCAGCCATTCTTCGAAGCCTCCCCTCTCGACGCGCAGAAGTCCGCGATTTCATTGGGATATAGCACATCGCCGTCGATCTTGCCCAGATGCGAAACAGCCGCAGCGCCGCCAAGAACCCGTTCAACCTCGTAACTGAGCTGTCCGTAGTTCAGCTCCGCCACAACGACTTCTTTAATCCCGTTATCTTTAACGCAGGCTTTGAGGGCTTCCTCGGGGAAAGGCCAGATTGTGACCGGGCGGAAAATACCCAGCTTAACGCCTTTCTCCACGGCTATCTTCTTCGCCGCCATTACAGAGCGGGCGGTGCCGCCGTATGTAACGACAAGAATATCACAGCCTTTAACGTCCTGTTCATCATATTGAATTATATCGTCTTTATTATCCTCAACCTTGCGCATAAGCCGTTCCGCCATAACGGCGGCTATGGCGTTGCTGTTCGTGGGGAACCCGGTCTCGTCGTGGATTAAGCCGGTAATATTAAACCGGTAACCGTCGCCGAAGGCCGGCATAGGCGGCACTATCTCGCCTTCCGGCACTTTGTACGCTTTGAACTCCGACGCCGGAACCGTGGGCTTTTTCCGGTCGGTGATATCCAGCGACGAAGGCTCGGGTATTTCGATACCTTCCCGCAGATGCCCGATGATTTCATCCAGCAGGATAATTACCGGGGTACGGTATTTTTCCGCAAGGTTGAAGGCCCTTACCGCAACGTCGAAGCTCTCCTTGACTGAAGAAGGAGCCAGGGCAATCACGGGATGGTCGCCGTGGGTTCCCCAGCGGGCCTGCATAACGTCGGCCTGGGAAGGGGAGGTCGGCAGGCCGGTGCTGGGGCCGGAACGCTGCACGTTTACGATAACGCAGGGGATTTCCGTCATCGCGGCGTAACCGATGTTCTCTTGTTTAAGCGAGAAGCCGGGGCCGCTGGTGGCCGTCATCGACTTCACCCCGGCGATGGACGCGCCGATGCAGGCCGCCATGCCCGCTATCTCGTCTTCCATCTGGATAAACTTGCCGCCCACCATTGGCAGGCGTCTGGCCGATTCTTCGGCGATTTCCGTTGACGGCGTAATCGGGTATCCGGCGAAGAAGCGCATTCCCGCCGCGATGGCGCCCTCAACACAGGCTTCGTTGCCCATTAACGGCTTCATTGCGCCGCCTCCCTGACAAAAATCGCGTAATCCGG
>JAISVU010000276.1 GCA_031271375.1 Clostridiales bacterium
GTCCAAAGACGAAATCTTCGACATCCTGGCCCAGCTGGACGAATGCGGCGTTCACCGTATCGAGATAACGGGAGGGGAACCCATGCTCCATCCCGCGTTTATGGACATTATGCGGGAGATAGCCGCAAGGCATTTTCACCTGTCGGAACTTATCACGACGGCGCATTACCTGAAGCCGGAGGCGCTGGACGAGTTCCAGCGCCTGGGACTTGACCCGATGTTCAAGGTAAGCTACGACGGCGTAGGCTTCCACGACGAGTTCCGGGGCGTCCCCGGCGCGGAGGAGCGTGTCGTAAGCAACATCCGGCTCCTTGCGTCACGCGGGTTCCGAGCTTACGTACATACGAACGTGAATGAGTGGAACCGGGGCGTGCTTCTCGAAACGATATTGAAAAACGCGCGGCTTGGGGCGTCGTATACGAAGGTTCTGCGCACGTTCGAGGTGGCACGGCCCGCGGGTCATAAACTCCCGGTGCTGGACATGGAAGCCTATTTCGACCTGGCGCTGGATACGCTGGAAGCCTATATCCAAACCGGGGAGACGATGCCGCTCCAGCTCTGGCATTTCGCGTCGGCGCACCCGGCCAGTAAGCGCTACACGCTGCCGTTCGCCGTCGAGCATGACAAGTACCGCGACAGCCTGCCGTTGTGCAGGGTTATCAGAGGCGCGGTGCAGATTGATTACGAAGGGAACCTCTGGCCCTGCATGTACATGAGCGGGGAGTGCAAGAAACGCGGCGTGTCGTTCGGTAACATCCGGGAAAAACGCATAGCCGGTATACTGCGGGATAGCGATTACCTGAACGTGACCTGCCGGACGGCGGGGGAATTGAAAATGGCGAACGCCAAATGCGCCGCCTGCCGGTTCTGGCGGGTGTGCGCCGGGGGATGCCGGAGCTTCGCAATGCTGTACAGCGACACGGATTACCTGGCCCATGACCCTACGAAGTGCCTGTTCTTTAATAAATACCTGGGGAAGACGGCGTCGATGTTCGCCAAGCACGGGTATGAATGCGGGAACGATCTGTCGTTTTTGGATTTAAAGGAGGAGAACTGATGAACACAGACCAAATCAAAGCCGCCGCGAGAGAGCGGTTTGGGGAAAACATCACCGACGAACAGGCCCGGAAATGGCTTGCCTCACATCCCGGCGGGGAGCTGACCGACGAGGAGCTGGACAACGTGACCGGCGGCGCCTGTATTTCGACGGACCCCGCGACGACGATTTACCCTGAACAGGTTCCCGTACCCGCGCCGCCGCAGCCGACGCCCGAGCCGCAGCCGACGCCCGAGCCGCCGGGCGGCGGTCTTACGGGGCTCCAGCGAACAACGCGCAACGAACAATAAAAATCCAAAGGAGCATACCTCAATGAAAAAGACCTTTATTACTGCGGCATTGCTATGCTGCGCCTTGATATTCCTTACTTCCGGCTGCGTATCGCGCCTCGATGACGGGCTTTTGGAGTATACGCTGGAAGACCGCAACCGCCATAACACCGTTGACGCCATTTTTGAGAGGTACGGCAGCGTCCGCTGCGAGGCGGCGTATTACGACTACTTGATCGAGGGCGAGCAAACGGAAGTATATACGGAGACGGCAACATATCTCAAGAGCGGCGGCGGTTACAGCGTTTATTATGAAACACGCGTGGACGGCGGCACGCCTGAAGCCATCGCGATTGAGGACGCGGGGAACTTATTCTACATGGATACTGACGGCAATTATATGGTGTACGGATTCTTTGACGACGGATATTTTGAAGAATCCTACCGCGTATCAGGCAGCGATTGGATCGCGTTCTGGCCGATAGAAGGCGAGGAGATTACGCGAACAGCCCTGCAAGGCGGCGTCCTAAACGTGGAGATTCGGTATCCCGCCTCTATCTACGAGGAGTACATGGGCGAGGGGTTTGAGGACTATGTTGGGGAATGCCGCCTTGAGATTGACGCGGAAACGGGATTGATACTGCGCGCGAGGGATTACATTGTCTCCAGCGAGGGCGAAAGCCGCATGACCGGAGAAGTCACTATGTTTTACGGCGAGGACGGGGATTTTGCCGTGCCTGAGTTCGTGGGGCATATTAAAGACATGCCGGAGACCCGCACGGTTTACTGCGTTATGAACCCGGGAGGGGAAGCGGAGGAGACGTTTACGTTCACGCTCCCTAAGGACGCGGCGTTTTTTCCCGCGCCGAACCCGGAAGGCGAGTACGGAGTATTTACAAACGCCGAGTGTACAGAGTTATATGATATGTCCCCACAAGGCGAATACCCGGACGAAATGACGCTGTACTTGAAGGCGGGCGGCAATTAAACGAGGGAGGAAGCAAATGGACATTAACAGTATAAAAGCCGCCGCAAGGGCGCGCTACGGCATGGAAATCACCGACGAACAGGCCAGGCGCTGGCTTGGCTCGCACCCTAGCGGGGAACTGACCGACGACGAGCTGGACAACGTGACCGGCGGCTGCGGCGAAGCTATGGACAAACGAGTTGATGATATGGCAATAGCGATGCGGAAAAAATGCCCAAGTTGCGGAAGCAGGCTTTTTCAAACGACAAACGTTTTGAATCCGAGCGATATGTTTAATGTTGGGTGTGTAAATAAAAACTGTGGCAAAGTGTATAGGGTTCTCGCGGGGGGAGAGCTGCGAGAGAGATCAACACTCTAAGGAGGCTATGTTATGACTGCCGAGCAAGTAAAGGCCGCCGCTAAAGAGCGGTTTGGCAAAGAAATAACCGACGAGCAGGCCGAAAAATGGCTTGCCTCTCGCCCTGACGGGGAACTGACCGACGACGAGCTGGACAACGTGACCGGCGGGTGCGGTGGCGAAAGAACGCCGCCGCCAACGAGCGCCGATTTGCCCTTGTGCCCGAGCTGCCACAGGAAGACCCTCGAATTGTTTTCGGTGAAGCTTCGTACTGGAGATAAAGGGAATGGCGCCGTATGCCCGTATTGCAAGATATACTGCGATCTCGACGATAACCTGAGAATAATCAAATTTGAGAAGCTGGTGAAATAAGGCGTCGAACAATTATAACCGTCCTTCCGGCCATTCCTGTTTTTTATATCATTTTGTTGAGTTCGGCGCGATATTAGTATATAATAGAATAAAATGGAAAATAGGACTTCATTACAGCCGGGAGGACAACAACATGACGATAGAGCAAATAAAGGCTGCCGCGAAAGAGCGGCTGGGCAAAGACATCACCGACGAACAGGCCGAGAAGTGGCTTACGGAACACCCTGTCGGCGAACTGACCGACGACGAGCTGGAAAACGTGACCGGCGGCGACAGCTGCATGAAAACCACCGGCCAGGACGCGGCGAACCCCTTTGCAATGGAAGAGCGGCAGGTCGCCGACGGTTTACGTCACTTCTCGTGCCCCCGTTGCGGCAGACGGGACGGATGGACCGGAGTGAGGAAGACTGACGATCTGCTGATTGCCGCGTACTATACCGGCACATGCGCGTGCGGCGGCCTCATACGGTTAAAGCTGGATAAATTTTCCGGGGCGATAAGCATTATCGCCGAGTAGAGATGAGGATAAAACGTCCTCGTAAAACAGGCTAGTTCCTCTTCCATTCCTCAAACTCTTGCAGAACCAATTTGACATCCTCGGGTTCCATGTGGGCTTTTTGCCACGCGAGCAGGGATTATCTATAAACGGAGGAAACCAACATGACGATAGAGCAAATCAAAGCCGCCGCGAAAGAGCGGCTGGGTAAAGACATAACGGACGAGCAAGCCCAAGCATGGCTTGCGGAACACCCCGCAGGGGCGGGCGTCGTGCCGCTCGTAGGGGCGGCGTCGTGCCGCCCGGAGGGAGAACTTACCGACGACGAGCTGGATAACGTGACCGGCGGCTGCGGCGGCGCGGAGACAAGCGATGCCAATAAGCGCAGAGTGTCCACCCCTACAAACGAAAATATACCGGAAGATGCCTTGCCTGCAATGGCCCTCTTAAACGGTTGAGTCAAAATCCTAATACGGAAGTAAACGCAAGTATTGCTATGATGTTTGACAAGGTACGCCTCGGGCCGTCCGACCC
>JAISVU010000284.1 GCA_031271375.1 Clostridiales bacterium
ATCGTAGGCGAATCCGGTTCGGGGAAATCGGTCACGACGAAGGCGATAACCAGGCTCCTGTCCCAGAACGCGATGATACTGCGCGGAAGCGCGATGTTCAAGGGTACAGACCTCCTAAGCCTGCCCGAATCGGAGATAAGTAAAATCCGCGGGAACCAGATAAGCCTAGTCTTCCAGGATCCGTTGTCGGCTCTTGACCCGGTTATGAAGATAGGCAAGCAGATTACCGAAACATTGATAATAAATAAGAAAATGCCTTATAAGGCCGCAAAGGAAAAGGCGCTGGAGCTGATGGACAGCGTAGGGATACCCAACCCCTCCAAGCGGTTTAACGAGTATCCATTCCAGTTTTCGGGGGGTATGCGTCAGCGTATAGTAATCGCTATCGCGCTGTCCTGCGACCCGGAGATTCTGATATGCGACGAGCCTACCACCGCGCTGGACGTTACGATACAGTCACAAATACTTGACCTGATAAAGGCGATGCAGAAGAAGAAAGAGCTTTCGGTTATTTATATTACCCATGACCTGGGCGTCGTCGCGAATATGGCCGACAGGGTGTGCGTGATGTACGCGGGTAAGATTCTTGAAGTGGGAACCGCGATGGACATCTTTTACAGTCCGCGCCATCCTTATACATGGAGTCTGCTGTCCTCAATGCCCAGTCTTGAGAGCAAGAGCGAGGATAAGCTGATGGTCATCCCCGGCGCGCCGCCGAATATGCTGCATCCTCCCAGCGGCGACGCATTCGCTTCCCGCAACCGTTACGCGATGAAGATAGATTTTGAACGGGAGCCGCCAATGTTCAAGGTCAGCGATACTCATTACGCGGCTACATGGCTCATGCACCCGAACGCGCCTAAATTCGAGCTGCCGGAGGAACTGCGCGCGCGCTTCGCCGACCGCAGGGACGGCGTTATGCCGCAGGAAGGAGGGGCGTTATAATGAATACTCCCATTCTGAGCGTTAAAAACCTGAGCAAACACTTCTACGGCGGAAAGAAAAGCGTGCTCAAGGCTGTGGACGATATCAGCTTTGAGATAAGAAAAGGCGAAACCTTCGGCCTTGTGGGCGAGTCCGGCTGCGGCAAAACCACGACGGGACGCACGATAATAAGATTATATAAACCCACAAGCGGGGAAGTATTCTTTAACGGCAAGCGCATAGACGGCCGTATCACCAAAGAGGAATTAAAAGCCGTCACTAGCAAGATGCAGATGATTTTCCAGGACCCTGTGGCTTCTCTTAACCCGCGTATGACTGTCGAGGAGATAGTATGCGAAGGGGCTAAGATTAACAAGCTCTTCTCAACAAAGGAAGAACTGCGGGCGAATATGGAACGTATGCTTGACCTTGTGGGGTTGACGAAGGAACACGCCACCAGATATCCCCATGAGTTCTCCGGCGGGCAGCGGCAGCGGATATGTATAGCCAGGGCGCTTATAACAAACCCCAACCTGATTATAGCGGACGAACCGATTTCATCCCTGGACGTGTCTATACAGGCGCAGATATTGAACCTGCTGAACGAACTGCGAAAGGAACTGAGCCTGACCATTTTGTTCATCGCTCACGACCTTTCGGTGGTTAAATACTTCAGCGAGCGGATAGCCGTTATGAGCAAGGGCGTCATTGTTGAGACGGCCGAGTCTGAAAAGCTGTACGCAAACCCGATCCATCCTTATACAAAGTCGCTCCTTTCGGCTATACCTATACCCGACCCGGTCGTGGAGCGCAAACGTGTGCGCGTCCCTTATGATTACAGCGCCCACGGCTACAGCGACGTAAACAAGCCCTCAATGCGCGAGGTTTCCGAAGGACATTTCGTTATGCTCTCCGACGATGAGTATAGACGGGTTAAAAACGGAGAAAACCTGTGAGATTCAAAAAGCTGAGAAAAGCCCCGATGATCCGTTGCGCGGCGGCGGCGGTTATTATCCCCGCCTTGATGTACGCGCTGGTGAAGAATCTCGGCACCAATACGCCTGTTCAAGATACCGCTTTTATGAGCGGGCTGCTGTATCTAATGCTTATGTGCTTCAGGGTTGTCCGGGTATTGGGGCTGTTTGACCTTTTTTCATACGGCGCAAACCGGGTAATGTCGTCATTTAAGCACACGCGTACCGATGACGAAAAGCCTGAATCTTATGCCGATTATATCGGCAAGATTGAACGCACCGTCGCCGTAGAACCGCTTATATTCGCCGGTTTCTTTTGGGCGGTATCGATAATAGCCAGGATAATTAAGATAATCTAAGGAGGGGGTTTACTGATGTTGTTGGTAAAGAACGGAAATGTGTACTTAGGCAAAGGCCGGTATGAAGCCGGCTGGGATGTGCTGTGCCAAGACGGCCTTATAAAGGAAGTCGGAAAGGGCCTCGATGGCACGGGAGCAAAGGTAGTAGACGCCGGAGGCCGTGATGTATACCCCGGGCTGGTGCTGGGTTTATGCGGCGTCGGCGCGGTGTCCTTCAGCGAGTCCGGCGGCTGGGATTTAAACGAAGCCGCGTCGCCTTCCGTTCCGCACATGGACATACGGGACGCGTTCGATTTACGCGAGCTTAAACGTCAGCGTTTCGGGCGCGCCGGGATAACCTCATATGGTCTATGCCCCGGGACAAAAGCCCTTCTCGCCGGGCAGATATCGTTAATACATACGGACGGGGATTCAACCGACGATGTGTTCATCGCCGAACGCATCGCCGTTAAAGGCAATTACATCGGTACGGTTAAGCAGACATTTAAAGACAAGGCCGCGCCGCAAACCAAAATGGCGATGTACCAAATGCTTGACGAAGGTTTCCGTGCGGCCCGCGAGTATATGGATAAAGAAGAGAAGGATTACGACGCCGCGAAGGAAGTCCTGTGCCATATATTGAGGCGCGAGATTCCCCTTGTGATCGTAACCGAAAGCGCTGCAGATGTCGACAGCGTAAAACGCCTCGGCGTAAAACATGATTTGAGGCTTGTTATAGCAGGAGCCTACGGCCTGCGTGATGCGGAGGATATTATATCCAGGGGCTGGCATGTTATGCTGGGGAACAGCGAGTATGATATTGTGGGGCTTAAGAACGACATCTCCCATAAAGCATTTGTAGAAATGTATAGGAAAGGGCTTAAACTGTCCATATACGGCTCGGGCGATTCGGCGTACCCGCCGGCCTACGAGCAGCTGCATTGGACCGCTGCGCAAATGAGGGCCGCAGGAGCCGAGGGATGGGAAATCATCGACATGATGACGATAAACCCGGCGGAAGCCCTGGGAGTAAGTAATCTCGTGGGTTCCCTTGAAGCGGGCAAGCAGGCCGACATCATTATATGCAAAGGCAATCCAGCGCTAAGGTACGATAACTATATAGACCGCACTATTGTCGCCGGGCGGGAGATTTTTGTCAGGGAGGGTGAATGATATGCTTATAAAGAACGCCACCGTCTATACGATGGAGGACGGTAATGTCCTTGAAAACACCGATATTCTGCTGGAAGACGGAAAGATAAAGGAAATCGGCAAAAACCTTACATCGGGGGACGATAAGGTCATTGACGCTACGGGCATGTACGTCACGCCGGGCCTTATCGACGCGCATATCCACACCGGAGGCTTCGATATGAAGAGCCAGGACCTCAACGAGATGACCGACCCCGTTACCTCCCATGTGGACGCCATAAACTCGATTGATATAAACAGCCGGGATTTCAAGGAACTGCATAAACACGGCGTCACGGCCTGCTGCTTTATACCGGGGAGCGCCAACGTCATATGCGGCACCGGGTTTGTTGGGAAAACCGCCGGGAAAAGCAGCGTTTATGAGCTTGCGGTATTGAACCCCGCCGCGATGAAATGCGCTATGGGCGGGAATCCCAAAGGCGTTTACGGTAAAAAAGGCAAGGAGCCGATGACCCGCATGGGCATTGCCTCAATCTTCCGCGAAACCCTCCGCAAGACCCGCGATTACATGGAAAAGAAGGCCAAAGCCGGGGACGACAAGGAAAAGATACCGGCATACGACGCTAAGCTGGAAGCGTTAATCCCCGTGCTAAACCGCGAGATACCGCTGAAAGTCCACAGCGAGCAGTTCGACATGCTGACCGTTATAAACATCGCGAAAGAATTCGGCTGTGATTACACTATCGAGCACGGCTGGGCCTGCGACCTGTACGCCGACGAGCTGGTTAAGGGCGGCGGCGACATCTGTTTCGGCCCTGTGGGCATCCCCGAGGGCTACGGCGAGCTTACCGGCGGCGACGTTGCGCTGGTTAAAGAGCTGGACGACCGTGGCCTCAATATCAGCCTGATAACCGACGGCCCGATATACGGCCCGCAGATACTGCTCATCCAAGCCGGGGACGCCGTCCGCTATGGGATTGACCATTACCGCGCCCTGCGCATGATAACGATAAACCCGGCCCGCTGCCTGCGTGTCGCCGACCGCATCGGAAGCCTGGCCCCCGGCAAGGACGCGGATCTGGTAATATGGAGCGCTGTCCCCGCCCTGGATATGTCGGCCAGGCCCGTTTGCACAATTATCGACGGAACGGTACAGTGCGAGGAAGCGGAGTAGGGCGGAAATGAACATTATTAGCGAAAGCCCCGTGGATTTCAACAAATGTTGATGCCCACGGGGCTTTACCTATCTCTTTTTTCGTCGGACTTGCATTATCTCCGCTGATACTATCGCAACAAGACATTTATTGCTAACCCTTTATCGACCCCACGGTCAGCCCTTTAACAAAGAACCTTTGTAAAAACGGATACAGCACAATAATCGGAATGACCGAAACCAGTATGACCGCCGATTTCGACGCCATCTCGGCGATGCCGCGCTCGCCGTAGCCCTGGGCCTCCCCGGCGTTGGCGGCGTTGACGACGATATTGCGCAGTATCATCATAACAGGGCGTTGCTCTGTGTTGAGGTAGAGCATAGCGTTGAACCAGTCGTTCCAGAAGAAGACGGCTGTGTACAGGCCGATTGTGGCTATAGCGGGCTTGGACAGCGGCACCACAATCCAGCCCAATATACGGAAATACCCCAGACCGTCGATCATCGCGGCCTCTTCGATGTCCTCCGGGATGCTCCGCATGAAGTTGACCATGATGATGAGGTTGAACTGGTTTATCGCGAATGGGATGAGGATTGCCCATATCTTGTTCGCGAAGCCGATATTGCGGATAAGCAGGTAGTTGGGTATCAGGCCGCCGCTGAAGAACATAGAGAAGATAACCAGCTTTAATATGACGCCGCGGCCCTTGAGGAAGCTCTTCGACAGCGGGTAGGCGAACAGCATCATCATAATTAGTGAGAAGAACGTCCCCAGCGTGGTATAGATTATCGTGTTGCGGTAGGCTTGGAAGAACCCGGGGTATTCAAATATGCGCAGGTACGCGTCGATGTTGAAATCGACAGGGAAGAACGTGACGCGGTTGTTCATTATCGCTTTCATGCCAGAGGTTGACAGCGAAAACATATAGAAGAACGGGAACACGAAAATGACGATTATTACAGCCATGAACAGGTACAGGAAGATATTGAAAATGCGGCTTCCCATAGATTTATCTACCACGCCGGTTCCCCCCTTTAATATATACTCTCGCCTGTCGCCTTGCGGCTTACGGCGTTGGCGCTGATGACCAGAACAGTGCTGATAACTGCGGTGAACAGCCCCGCCGCGGCTGCCAGCGAATAGTTCGTGGAGCCCGCCTCGAAGGCGAGGCGGTATGTGAACGTGTCCAAGATATCGCTGGCCGAGGAGTTGCTGGGCCTGTACAACAGCAACACCTTCTCGAAGCCCAGCCTCAGCAGCTGCCCGATGTTAAGAATCAGCATAACCATCATAGTAGGCAGGATGCCGGGGACAGTGACATGGAGCATTTGCTTGAAGCGGTTCGCTCCGTCTATCTTGGCCGCCTCGTAGAGGTCGGTGTTGATACCGGTAATAGCTGCGAGGTATATAATCGCGGTGAACCCCGTGTACTGCCACATGTCGGTGAATACGTATATCCACTTAAAATAGCCAGGGTTGCCGATATAGTCGATGTTAGTGCCCATCAATTTGTTTACGACGCCGGAGTGCGGCATCAGCATTGTCGCCATGATGCTGATGACGACGACCGTCGCCATGAAGCGGGGCATATATGATATCGTCTGCACGAGCTTTTTAAAGCGTTTAAACCGCAGCTCGTTAAGGAGAATGGCGAAGATAATCGGGCCGGGGAAGTTGATAACAAGGTTAAGGAGCGAGAGGACTATAGTGTTCCTGAAAGCCCGCCAGTATTGCGCGTCTTTAAGAAATATCTCAAAATAGCGGAAACCTCTCCATTCCGCGCCGAAAGTCATACCGGGCTTATAATTGCGGAAAGCCAAGATGGCGCCGAACATCGGGCCGTATTTAAACAGCAGAAAATGAACCAGTGGAATGACAAGCATTACATATAAAGGCCAGTATCTACGGAAGGCGGAGCGTTTTTTCATGGCGGAATAACCCCTTTTAAAGATTGCAGAACATAAGGGGGAACCTGTAAAAGTTCCCCCTTACCGGTTACAAATGTCTTATCTCCTTGAATCGTTATAAATCTGGCACAGCTCGTCAATGCCTTTGTCCTTCATTTCCTGGACATAAGCGTCCCAGTCGGTCTCAAGGCTCTTTGCGCCGGTGATGAAATCGTTGTTCCAGATCTCAAAGGCGTCACGCAGGGCGGCTTGGAGCAGGCTGGCCTGCTCGGCGTTCTCCTCGGAAAGGATGGGTGTAGGCGGCGACAGCGGCACGCCGTCCATCTCGGCCACTACGGCGTTGATCGCGGCATAGTTCTCGTCATACTTCAGCATTTCCTGCTCGTTGATCCAAATGAACTGGCTGGAAGCGGAGCCGGTGCCGTAGTTGACCTGGAGGTACTTGTAGATGCCGTCCACAGACTCAAGGGCTTCGGGGATGAATTCGACGGAACCGTCCGCGTTGCGCGTGAAGGTTACGCCTTCCTTACCCAACGACCACAGCTCGGCGGCTTCGTCGGAATAGAACATATTGTCGATGGCGCGAACCAGCTGTTCAAAGTCGTCGCGCTTCTGGGCGGCGGCGGTGAAGACCAAGCCGGCTGAGAGGCGGGCTTTGGGCTGGTGGTATGCGCCGCCGGGGCCTTCCAGGGGCGGAACCATATTAAAGCTGATACCCTCAACCTCGGAAGCGGCGACAATGCCGCCAATCTGGTCGTAGTAGGCGTAGCTGGCTACAGCGGCGCCGGTGGCCATCTTGATGTTCCACATATCGCCTTCGGGCAGGAATTCGGGGTCATACAGACCTTCGGCATACAGCTTTGCGAAATACTCAAGGTATTGCTTGTAGCTGTCATCAATGGCTCCGGGGAAATATTCCTTATTCTCATAGTTCCAGCTCAAAACCCAGGTACCGGTGGAGGCGTTGCGTCCCACGCTCATGCCGAAGCTGGGCATGGACATGCGGTATGTAACCTGGGGGCCAACGAGGTTTGTCAGCGGGAACGATTCGGGATTGTCTTCCTTGCAGGCCTTCAGATATTCATAGAGCTCATCGAAGGTCGTAGGGGCTTCCATCCCGAACTTCTCCAGCAGGTCGTCGCGAAGGATCAGGCCTCCGTCGTAGAACTGCTTGTCGAAGAGGGCGGGGAGGAAATAGTATTTACCGTCGGAGAGCCTGCGCTCGTCTAGCTCCGCCTGCATATTCCACTCTTCAATGCGGCGGGAGAAGTTGGGGGCCCAACCCATATCAACGTAATCGCTGATAGGAGCCATCGCGCCGCTGAGGGCCAGCGCGGCTTGGTCGCCCGACGACGGGCCGAGGTAGGTTATTACGTCATAACCGGTGCCTGTGGCCAGCTCGGCGTTGATCTTCGTGGTATAGTCGGTAGAGGGGATGACTTCCCAGGTGATGTCAAGGTTGTAACGCGCTTCGGATTCCGTGTTGACCAGCCAGTCTTCGCGGAAGGGCAGCGTGGGGTTGTCGGAATACGTCATCGTGAACTTCAGCGGAGCTTCAGCTCCGTCTCCGGCAGGAACGGCGCCTCCGGTTGTACAACCGGCCAGCGCGGACAGGGCAAGCAGTACCCCGAGCGTCAGAGCAAGGATCGTTCTTACTTGTTTCTTCATAGCAGTCCTCCTAAGAAAATTTTGTAACGCAATTGTAACATATTCCTATTGACTTTGTCAAGGATGAGTAATTATTACCAAGTATCTTTAATTTTTACCAAGTATTGTCTGTCTTATTTTTTCTTTTTATACATTATGTCCTCAATTTCTTGTATTGAACGCGGCGTCGCGGCTGAAAGATTTTCGCAGCCCGATTCGGTAACAAGGCAGTTATCCTCAAGACGGAAGCCTATACCCCAGTCTTCAACATATATGCCGATATCCACGCAGAAGACCATGCCCGGCGCGATGGGGTCGCTGTCGCGCACGCCTGTGACATCATGCACGTCATATCCCACATGGTGCGCCCCGCCGTGCCACATATACTTACTTATGTCGCCATAATCGTTTAAAAGCCCGATGTCTTTCAAACGCTCGAAGTTATATTTCTTAATGGTAAGATCCACATCGCCCATTAGCATACCCGGCTTTATCAGCCCGAACAGATGCTCCGACGTTGCAAAGGCGCAGTCATACAGCAGCTTCTGGCGCTCGCTGAACCTTCCGTTCACGGGCCAGCCCCTGGATACGTCGTTCATCAGATTATCGCAGCTCACGCCCACGTCGTTGAGAACCATGTCTCCGTCGCCGGCCCGGCCTGTGTAGGCGTAGTAATGAATGCAGAAATTATTCGCCCCGGCGCTGATAATCGGGGGGAAAGCCGGAGGCGCGCCGTATTTGCCCAAGACATAGTCGAACTCGGCTTTGTATTGATACTCGTACATACCGGGCTTAGACGCCCGCATCATCGCGGTGACTGCCTCGGCGGTTATCCGCTGGGATTCCCTCATCGCTGCGATTTCGCAGGGCTGCTTAATTGTGCGCAGGGCCTTGATGTGCGGCCTTAGGTTCTTTATAACGATATGCGGATACCGCTCTTTTATATACGCAGCCAGCTTATAGCTCTCGTCGTCCGGCTCGCCTTCGGCGTGTTTATAGAGGTCAAGGTATATGGTTTCAACGCCGGATTGGAACAACGCGTTTAAATCCCTGCGAAACGCCGGTTCCTCGCAGATATTCTGTATCCCGGAGATATCCGCGGCTTGACTGGCGTCAAGCCTGCGCCCGTTCCAGCGCTCGGCGATCAAGTCTTTGGGCAGTATGTACAGCGTTTCCCCTTTGGAGCTGTTAAGCAGAATGCTGCCCGCCTGCTCAATCCCCGTAAGGTAAACGAATCCCCGGTCAGCGAAGAAAGGATAATACTCGTCGTTGGTCTTGCGCGGAGCGCTGCCCGCGAACATCACGGCCACCGCGCCTGGTTCCAGGCGGGCATATAGGGCTTTGCGGTTGTCTGAGTGGAATGTACTGAGCATTAGTGACCTCCTTCTTAATGGTACATGAAAACAGTTGAGATATAGGGCAGCTTTGCAGGGGCGGCATAAAACGCTCGAGCGGCGCGGCGCAGGGCATTTTCATGTCTATCGCGCTTGGCTTCGGGCATCTTGTCCCATTTGTCCGTGAACATCCTTATTCCATATGAATAGACCCGGTTGATGCCCCAGTTCTTGATAAAACTTCGGATAGGCTTAATCGCGGCGGCGGAACCCGAGCCTGTGGTTATGATAAAGGCCTTTTTACGGAATATCTCTTCGCGGAGCGCGATGTTCATTGTAAGAAAGTCCAGATGATCCAGCAGATTCTTCATCGCCCCGCTCATATCGCAGGCTCCGTAATGCGGCGTTGTGAAAATGAGCGCGTCCGCCGCAAATATCGCATCAAGAATGGGCGTTACATATTGCGCGTGAGGACACCGCGTATGCGGCCCGGAAAGGCAGAGCTGGCATCCGGCGCAGAATTCCGGTAAGCCCTTTGGAAGGAAG
>JAISVU010000327.1 GCA_031271375.1 Clostridiales bacterium
TCCGGGTGAATACCAGCCCCAGTAAGAATGAGAACAGCGTTCGCACCGGCACGCCTTTTTCCTTGGACGCACCTACGTCCCGCAGTTTGCTATTTACTTTAAAGCGTTCTATGAATCTGGTGTACCGCTTTTCGATTTCATTGTTTTTCTTCTCGTCTTCTGTTATAATAGCCATTGCGGGATTCTCCTTTGGGTATTTGTCTGCAAAACTATTATACCACAAAATCGGGAATCCTGCTTTATTATACTGAAGTTTATATCAAATACCTACTAATTGTCTATCTATTTGTGTGGGAAAGTTGAGATCAACACAAACGCGCACTCGCTCTTACTGCAAGAAAATTGGTTGGGTTGCTATACTCTCTGCTGAGTACCAGCCGCCTCTACACGCCGCATCGTTAGGAGGCCACTCATAGCCCGTTATAAATTACCATTTAATTGCAGGCTTGTTTAGGGGTTGGCCTTTTAAAATTTTTTTGCTGTCCGGCCCCTTTATTTTTCCCCCTTTTCTTTTATTTTGGGCTTGACATTCCACCGATAGTCTCTGGAGCAAATTCCCCGTAGCTTTGCTGAGAAGTAGCTCATTGACACTGGCTATTCCGATACTGTGTTTTCACGTCACGCTCCGGCTTTATCCCGCCACAGCTCCCCGCCCATTACCCCAAGCGCGGCCCAGAGAAACGGCTTGTCTATAGGCATATCCACCTCGAAGAAGCTCTGTACCAGGTAGGCGAAGGCGGCGGCGGCGAAGGCGGCCAGCAGAGGGCGTTTGAATATCCTTTTAACCGCCGGGACGAAAAGCCCGGCAAGGAACGTCAGGAAGGCCAGAAGGGCGGGAACGCCTAGACATACAGCAATTTGGATGAACGTGTTGTGCGCCTTATCAAAAGTAACATTGTACTGAGCGACAGCTTCCTGTTGAAGTTCCTCCCCAAGTGCGTAGTAAAAGGTATCGGGCCCGGTACCCAGCATAGGGTTGTCGGGTATAACGGACAGCCCGCGCTTCCATACCCATCCGCGGCCGGAGCCATAGCTGTCGTCAAGGTTCCCGTGCAGTATTTCGCGGGCCTCAAAGACGATATTGCCTGGCCGGTCCGCAAAGCGCCTTCCCATAATCTCCACAAACAGGAGCCCGCCCAGGACGGCGGCGCCCAGGAACGCTGTCCCCGCAATCTGCGCCCGCTTTTCCGGCCATTTTTTGACAATAAATATCAGCAATAATCCCGCGGCAAGGAGAACGGCAGCCAGGACGACAAAGGGTATTAGGTTTTGTGGGGAATAGGCTACCAGAAAAGCACGATCGCCGACAGGCAGAGCCTCTATGTCCGCCCTCGACTTGTACACCGTCAGATATCCGTGGTACAGCGCGTAAACCGCACTCCACCCTGACAGCGTAATCAGAATCCTGCCGAGGCGTTTCCGGTTTGAAAGCCAGTACGGTATAAGTAAAACCATTGCCGCAAGGACGCTGACTTTACCCGCGTCGCCGTTTGATATAATGAGCATGGCAAAAGACAAGCAGCTGGCGGCAAGGTACAGATAGCCCCACTTGGAGTCCTCATTCGAAAACAAGGCGGTAAACAATGTTATAGCGATAGAGCAGTAGGCCGCGACCACGTTGGTGTTGCCAAGAGTGGTGCGGTAGTACGCGGAAAGGGGCCCATAGATCTGGTTGCCGGCGGCGTCTATGAACCGGGGGTCGTTCACTGTAAAGGGGAACAGGCTGAGAAAATCCCATCCGGCAAACTGAAATACGCAGTAAAGCGACACTATCACAGCCGCCCCGGCGGCGATAAACAGGTGGAAGCTCTTGGGGCGGTAGAACCGGGATATGAAGAAAAAGGTGGCTATGTAGCATAGGAAAGCCCAAAAACCTTCATAGCGCCCGCCAGCGCCAGGAAGGTAGAAGCCTGTCCAAACTGTGTCTTGGTATGCGGAAAATATAGAGCTTAATAATGTAAGCCCTATGAACGCGAGCAGCGCCCATTCATGCAGAGCTACGCCGCGCCTGGGTTCGTCTTTTACGAAATAATCCTTCAGCTGAAAGCGGCTGGATATGAAAAACGGTATCGCCAGCGCCGCAAACACGGCGGTTACGGCGTAGAAGAAGTTCGTTTTGTTCCGTATTATAAGGACATACCAGGAATCTGTAATGTAGAGCGGGAATACCGCCATAATCGCGATAAAGAAGAGCGATGTTAGGTTGCTTATTACCCTGATGTCCTGTTTCAAACCTTTGGTTGTAACCTTTGGAGCGGGCATGTCGTACCTCCGTATTGTATTTAGTATTAACAAAAACTCGTGATCGTGTTTATTCTGCCATATTTAAGGGATTTATGCAATACTTAGTTTTCAGGAATGCCATTATAGTTATCACGAGATTGACATTACGCGCATATTGCCGTATAGTGTAGATAGAGTTTGTACACTAGAGAGGTATGCTATGAAGCGCAAGTCGGTATTTACCGCCGCGCTGTTCGCGGCTCTTGACTGCCTGTTCTGCTGGATGAGCTGGGTAGGGTCTGTTTTTGTATTCACATATTTATTTGTCACCGAATATTCAATGATAATCACCGCAAATCAAAATATCCCGGTTATGATAGCAGCGTGCGTGTTGTTTTACGGGATTTGCGGAGTGTATAAGAGCATGTGGCAGTATCCCGGCATCGGAACCGTAATAAGGCTTGCCGCCGCTGTGTTACTGGCTTCTTTGTCCGTCTACGTTTCATTCCGTGTGAGGCTAGGCTACTGGCCTAACCCTGGGCTGGGCATGATGGCCTTTTACTTTCTCCTCACAATGTCGGCTGCTCTGAGGCTGTTTAAAAGGTTCCGCCAGATCCTGGGGCTGTATTTGCGCCGCCTAAGCAAGACGCAGAAAGAACCGCTCCAAGAACCTGTACGGACGATCCTTGTGGGGGCCGGGGAGAGCGCAGCGGCATTTTTGCTCAACACAAGCCAGCAGGGCCCGAGGCAGAGGGAGATTTTGGCCGTAGTAGACAACGATCCCAACAAACACGGATACAGTCTTCATGGGGTTAGAATTTTGGGGGACGACACAAAGATACCCCAGCTGATTAATAGGTTTGACATAAGGGAAGTTGTCATAGCCGTGCCGTCAATGAAAAATGAAGACCTGCGGAGGATTGTGCGTCTGGCGCCGGCGAGCCGCTGCAAAGTGCGCGTGCTCTCCGGCTTGTCGGCGGACAAGGCTCAGGATATGCTGCGCGATATAAATATAGGGGATTTATTGGGCCGCCCTGAAGCCGCTATTGACGTGGAAAATATAGGCGAATGGGTTAGGGGAAAGACCGTGCTGGTTACCGGCGGCGGCGGTTCTATCGGGAGCGAGCTGTGCCGCCAGCTTTTGCGCTTTGATGTTGGTAAGGTTGTAATCTTTGATATTTCCGAAAATAACGCATACAATCTCAAAGAAGAGCTGAAGCTAAAGTTTGATCACAAAGGGCGTTATAAAGTAGCGGTGAGGATAGGTTCTGTCCAGGACGAAAAACGGCTGGACGAGGTTTTCAGAGAGTTCAAGCCGGCCATAGTGTTCCACGCTGCGGCATATAAGCATGTGCCGTTAATGGAGGAATGCCCGCGCCTAGCTTTGGACAATAACGTGATCGGAACGCTCCAGACGGCGCGCTGCGCTTGCAGGCACGGAGCCGGAAGATTTGTTATGATATCGACCGACAAGGCTGTGAACCCCACCAACGTCATGGGGGCGACTAAGCGTTTGGCGGAAAGGCTGGTTCTGGAGATGAACGGGCTTGGAAGCACCGAATTTGTTTGCGTGCGTTTCGGAAACGTTCTGGATTCGAACGGCAGCGTCGTTCCGCTGTTTAAGCGTCAGATCGAGGCGGGAGGCCCCGTTACGGTCACGCATCCGGATATAATACGCTACTTCATGACGATAAGCGAGGCTGCAAGGCTGGTTATGGAGGCCGGGGCTATGGCTGAGGGCGGAGAGGTGTTTATCCTCGACATGGGCCTGCCCGTTAAAATTACGGACCTGGCGGAAAACCTTATAAGAATGGCGGGTATGATTCCAGGCGTGGATATACATATCGAATACACGGGGCTTAGACCCGGGGAGAAGCTGTACGAGGAGCTTTTGCTCAACGAAGAAGGGATAAAGAAAACCCTGCGTGAAAAGATATTCGTCGTGAAACCCGAAATTCTAGAAGGATCTATGCCTATCGCGGAAGAGGTGCAAAAAGCTATGGCCGGAGAAGGAGACATGCGCTCCGTGCTTAAGCGATTCGTTCCCGAGTATACATACAACTTAGAAGAGCACCCATGAGCGGCAGACATGGATTAAAACGCGTTGGAGGTTTAAAAGTGTGTGGACGTTGCAATACCACTCCAGTTAGCTGACCTAACAACTCTTGGACGATGCTGAAAGTTTGTGATAAGGGTTAACAAAATAATAAATCTTGTCGATTAAAACTTAGGAAAGGATCGTGCCCGGAAAAACAGCCAGCCCGCGCCGGTTTTCTTAACCATTTGGACACCTCCCCAAATCTCATATAGAACAGTAACAGGCAAAAGTCAAATGCTTAATAAGCAGTTACTAAAGGTTGAAAAACGCTCGCGCAACAGGTATAATGTAAATAGGGAGAAGGGGGGCGGCGGTAGTGGCTTTTTTAAAAAAACGATGGAGAACAGCCATTCTTTTCGCGCAGGCCGCTGCCCTTGCGTTGTCGCTTGCGCCTCCTTTAGGCGTTACCGCCGCAGAACGGAACCCTTATAACGCTTCCGGCATCATCAATGTCGAACTTCCAATAAATATCAATTTCACTATCGACCCCCTGGAGCTGGGCGGCATGGGGCAGATCTATTCCGAATCCTTCGCGGTGCGCAACTTTGGTCAAACCAATGTTTATTTTTCCATCATGGATGTTTCGCTGAATTTCTCTAATTACTGGGATTTTCAGCCGCTTGCAATGCCTTTTGACGACTATATGCAGACGGATATGAAGGCCATATATATGTCGATGGACTTTAACCGCGACTACATGCCGCCCATAGTCTTAACAGACCCTTATTACCCCAAGTATGCCACGGCGCCGCTGGACTCCCCCGCCCTAACGCCCGGCGGCGCCTACGATCCAATGCGCTGCGCACTGGAGTTCAGTTTCTCCGGCAGCGTAAACGCCGCCCCGGCGAACGGGTGGAAGCGCGGCGACGTTACGGTTGTCGTGACCTATAACATAGAAGCGCTCATACCCGAGGGATATTACAGTGAGCCGCCGCCGATCCCCGCTGAAACTCCCATACCCACGCTGCCGCCCGGCCCGCCGGTAGAGATACCAACGCAGGGGCCGCCGGTGGAGATACCGACACCAGGCCCGGAACCCACGCCCGATCCCGTCCCGTCAGAGCCGATTGATACATACGAGCCCGGCTCCGAATCCCCCGAACCCATTTACAGCCCTGAACCCGCCGAAGACCCGGCGGGTTTAGGGTAAAATCAAGACATTTATTTAAAATACCGCTAAATAATTACCCGCATTATGCCGATGAAAAGGGCATAAGGATGTAAGATGTTCGGCTAAGGAGGCCTACCCCATGAAAGAGAAGCATGTCAGAATACTCACGGCGCTTGTGCTGTCGCTTGCTTTGGCGGCGGGGAGCGCCGGAGCCGTTTTAGGGGCCCAATCGGGCGTTCTTATCGGTGAAAACGACGTTACAAGCATGGTTTTACGCGTAACAGTCCCGAACGACCTGTCATTCGTATTTGACCCGCTGGAACTGGAAGCCGAGGGCGGCAGCCAAATCGCCCCCGCCGACTACTTTTTTATCAACTACACAGGCGCGCCGATAAAGGTTTCGCTGGACATAACCCTGGAACTGGGCGACGGCGTTACCCTTGTCGACAGCCCGGGCGTCCTGGGCAAAGACGATATCGAAGCGACAGATAAAAATATCTTCTTCGCGATACTGGGCGCGGACGCACTGCCCGAGGGCGAGCTGGACTTCACCTCCGGGGCCGCCGAACCTGTAAAAGGCATATACGACGCTGCGAAAGACACTCTTATCCCGTTTGACCCGATAACCGCCAGCGCGTCGATGGAGTTTATCCTTGCCTCCGCCACAGAATCCTTTCCGGGGCAGGGCTACGATACGCTCGCGGAAGGCAGCATGGGCGTCGGGGCGTTCCGCTTCTACGCGGAAATGAACACTTACGCGAACTGGAAAACAGGGGATGTGAAGGTAATGTGCTCCTACACGCTGGCGCCGCTCCGCATCCCGGCCTATGAAAACTACTTAGCCGGGGACAACTTTACGCAAGGCGGATGGGGAACGCAGTTGCGTTCCGGGGCTTTCGAGCCCTTTAGCCTGCCTCAGGCCCCGGTATATACGCCAAGGCCCGAAATGACCGCGCCCCCGGCTCTTACAGCAACCCCCACGCCGATCCCTGCGCCAACCCCGACAGAACCCCCGGTAATAACCCCGAGCCCCGAGCCTGAGGAATCCGCCGCACCGGCGGCGACGCTCCCGCCCGCCGAGGGAGAGACAACCGTCACGTCATAGCTTGCTCCCGAAGCGCCGCTCTCCTGATACCACAGCACGGGGTAGCCTGAATTTATACCGCTGCCGGGGACGAAAACAGTACCGGACGCATTCAGGGCGGCGATAAACTCAGCGGTTTTCATGTCTTCGGAGGCAAGCTTTTTGATG
>JAISVU010000339.1 GCA_031271375.1 Clostridiales bacterium
AACAACGATGAAAAGAGTATTATCGCTGATTCTTGTTATGGCGCTTACGGCCGCTATGCTTATCGGCTGCGGCGCGGACGCCGTCATGCAAGGCCCGAGGGAGCTCAGCGAGGTTGAGACGATTATCGCCGAAGCCGAAACCCTCACCCTGGACGAACTGTTCCAAAAGGCTATCGAGGAATCGAACGGGCAGGTAATGTACGGCATCGGCAACTCCAGCAGAGGGGCCACCGCCGCCACCAGCTTTATTGAAACCCTTACGGCCATCGACCCAAGCTACACCGGGACGATCGAATGGTCGCAGCCCAAGAACAACTCGATCTTCACCCTTTTAAACGCCGACATCACCAGCTCGACGCACACCTATTCAATGACGCTGATTCAAGACGGCAACCAAATCCAGAGCAAGATGCTGGACACGGGCAACCTGCTTAACTACATACCCAAAGAATGGCTTGAGAACGAGGGAACCGACGAGGCCGAGAACGGCCACCCGCTTGCCCTTCAAACCTTGAGCAAGGTGTTTATGTTTAATAACGTCGGCGAAGCCGCGTTCACTAACTGCTGGGACTTTGTGGGCGAGGGCGTAAGCCCCTTGTTTATGGGCGTCGATTCCGAGCCCGTCGGGAAGAATTTCCTTTACATGCTTACGCATGAGACATACGCGGACATGATGAAGGAAGCCTTTGATGCGCTGCCCGCCGATAAACAAGCCTATTTCCAGGCCGTGGTTGACGAGGTCGCCGGAGACGCCGAGGGCCTGGGGCTTGAAGCCGCCAACGCCAAGTATTCCCTGGCTTGGATTAAGCTGTGGAGCGAACAGTATAACCAGCAGACCGATGACGGCCCCATATGCAACGAGTTAGTCACCGATTCGGCCGTAGACCAGGCCGCCCTTATCGTGTACTCAAAGCTCCGTTCCGTCGAGGAATCCTCGGGGGTATCTAAGAACAACGTGACCGTCGCCGCGTATCAGGACGGCTATGCCGGTATCGGCGGGTTCGCCTATAAGCACTACCTCCAGGTTGTGAAGACCTCCCCGCTTCCCTGGACAGCCTGCGCCTTTATCGCTTACATGACCACGAACTACGACGGTTTCTCGGCCTGGGGCAGGGACATCGGCGGTTACAGCTCAAACCCGGATATCAACCAGGATCATACCCAGGACGGTTATGTCGACGGAGTGGACACGTTCCCGGCGATGAACGACGTAGGCTATGACTGGTGGATGTCCGCCGACGGCGGCCGCCTTGTGGTGGAAGACCCGGCCTACTGCGCCCAGGTCTCGTTTAACATGAGCGACTGGATCGACGTTATCGTAGCAGATTAATACCGCTTAGAAGAAAGGATGAGGGCCATGAATCAAAGTTTGCGCGTTAAGAAGTCCGCGAACCGTGTGCTAGGCTATTTTTCCAAGCCGCAGAACGTGATTTTGGCGCTGCTTGGCGTGGTCCTCTCCTTTTCGACCATCGCGCCTATAATCTCAATCCTGCGGGACACGATTACGGTTCATCCCGGCTCGGTTGATTCCGTCAGGACGGGTATGCAGTCGGGCCTTACATTCTTTAACTGGATAGATTTATTTACCGGAAGCCTTAACAAAGTAAACCTGTGGACGCCGCTGCTTAACACGGTCTTGCTCTCGGTTTTCACCTGCCTGGGGGCCATCGCTTACGGCGGCGTCTTCGCCTATTTGATTACCAGAACCAATATGGCCTGGAAGAAATACCTCGGCGCCATCTTTATATTCCCCTATATAATGCCGCAGTGGACGCTCGCCGTCGTCTGGCAGAACCTCTTTAACAGCAACGCCGTCACAGGCGCGTCAAACGGCCTTCTGGCCTCGCTCTTCGGGGTGCGGATGCCGCTTTGGTGGTGCGAGGGTCTGTTCCCCAGCGTCGTAGTGCTATCCATACATTACGCGCCTTTCGCGTTCATCCTTATCGGCGGCATATTCCGCAACATGGACGCTAATCTGGAGGAAGCCGCTTTAATACTCAATACCCCTAAGCTCAAGACATTCTTCCGCGTTACGCTGCCGATCGTAACCCCCGCGATACTCTCGACCGTCCTGCTCGTGTTCTCAAGCGCGATGGGCAGCTATCCCGTGCCGCATTACCTGGGGCTTACGACGCTGTCTACGAAGTACATAGGGGTAAACGTGAACCGCGCGGGCCAGGCAAGCATCCTCGCCGTCATTATGATGGTGTTCGGCGTCGCCATTCTTTTGCTTAACCAGGCGGCCACAAGCGGGCGCAGGAGCTACACGACCGTAACGGGCAAATCCGGCCAAAGCAGCAAGGTAAACCTGGGGCGCGCCGGACGCTATATCGCCGCTGGGGTTTTCATAATACTTACGCTCGTTACCTGCGTGTACCCCATTATTTCCTTCGCGATAGAAACCTTTTTGCCGAACCCCGGCGACTACAGCTTTATATTCAACGGCATTCAAGGCAACCTCACCACAAAATGGTGGGTGACTTCCAGCAACCTCACCGAGAGCGGCATGTACGGGCAGCTCGGCATCCTCCATAACACGATTATTCATAACGCGCTGAAAGGCACGCTCCTTGTGGCGGGTTCCTGCGCGCTGCTCGCGGGCACGGTCGGCACGCTTGTCGGTTACGCCGTGAGCAAGAACCGTCGCGGGAAATGGGCGGCTTACGTGAACAGCATGGCCTTTCTCCCCTATCTGCTGCCGTCTTTGGCCGTAGGCGTGGCTTTCTTCGTCTTCGGCTCAGCCCTGGGGATATATAATACCTTCGCGCTGTTGATAATAGCGGGAACCGTCAAATACATACCATTCGCAAGCCGGGGCGCGCTTAACTCAATGCTTCAGTTAAGCGGCGAGATTGAGGAAGCCGCCGTAATCCAGGGCATACCCTGGTACAAGCGCATGGCCCGCATTATCATTCCAATCCAGAAAACAACCATAATCAGCGGTTATATGCTGCCCTTTATGACAAGCCTCAGGGAGCTGACGCTGTTTATGCTGCTGTGCTCGCAGAACAGAATCCTGACCACGCTGCTGGACTACTTTGACGAGATGGGCCTCTACGCCCTGTCCAGCGGCATAAACCTCATACTCATCATAGTCATTATCATCTGCAACTTCGCTGTGAACAAACTCACCGGCGCAAGCCTGGACAAAGGGATCGGAGGGGCCTAACATGCCGGATATAGTCTTAACCAACGTAACAAAGAAATGGGACAGATTCTACGCCGTCGATAACCTGAACCTCGT
Source organism: Clostridiales bacterium (assembly GCA_031271375.1). GTDB lineage: Bacteria > Bacillota > Clostridia > Lachnospirales > WRAX01 > JAISVU01. The sequence goes on from JAISVU010000339.1 coordinate 3,245, forward strand.
GATAGACGACAACGCCTTCGTTACCCTGTTGGGGCCTTCCGGCTGCGGAAAGACCACGACACTCCGCATGATAGCGGGCCTGGAAACGCCCACAAGCGGCAGGATAACCATCGGGGGAACCACGGTGTTCGACAGCGAGGCCGGTATCAACGTCCCCGCAAACAAGCGGCGCGTAGGGTTTTTATTTCAAAACTACGCACTGTGGCCCAACATGACCGTTTATAAAAACATAGCCTTCGGCCTCTCGAACATCAAAGAGGATTTACCCGTCATTGACGACGGGGCGTTGGCGGCGGCGGGGCAGCTCCGCGTCTTGGAGAATCTGCCGGATATGCTTAAAATAATCGAGGAAAGCAAGGACAAATCGGGGAAGATAGACGCGGATAAGGCCGCGCTGCACCTTATAGACGGGTTTGAAATATCCGCGGGCTCCGCGAAGGATCTGCTGAATTTAAGGATTCACGAATCCCTCGAGCCGAACAGCGTGGCCGCGGCAAAGGCCGATAAGCTCCGCGCCGAGCTTGAGGCCGCCCGGAAGAAGCACGCCGCGTCGGGGCATGTCTTAAACGAACGCTTTGAGCTGGTTAAGGACGGCAAGGTTTTAACCAAGACGCGCAAGCTGTCCGCCGAGGAAATAGATTTAAAGGTGCGCAAGGTAGCCCGTATCGTTAAGATAGGCATGTTCATGGACAGATACCCCAGCGAGCTGTCGGGCGGGCAGCAGCAGCGCGTCGCCATCGCGAGGACGCTGGCCCCGGAGCCGTCGGTTTTATTTATGGACGAACCCCTTTCCAACCTAGACGCCAAGCTGCGCCTGGAAATGCGTTCGGAGCTTCAGCGTCTGCACATCGACACGGGGAGCACGTTCATCTACGTCACGCATGACCAAATGGAGGCTATGACGCTGGCTTCCAAGATATGCCTGATTAATAACGGCGTGCTGCAGCAATACGCCGCGCCGCTGGACGTGTACAACAAGCCCGTGAACCTGTTCGCTGCGGATTTCGTGGGAAGCCCCGCCATAAACTTCATTCAAGCCTCTGGAACGGGGCAAAACGGCGCTTCGACGGCGTTGAGCGTCCTGGACGGTATAAAGGCCGTCTTTACGCCCAACGGAGCAGAGATAGAGAAGGCCCCCGAGGTTATCCAGGCGCCGGACAAATCCAACAAGGACGTCGTTTTCAGGCCCAACATACCGAACGTCGAATACACGGACGAGGCCGCGCGGGTTGCAGAGGACGCAGAGTACATCCTGGGCGTCCGCCCCGAATATATTAGGATTGACGGGAAAAGCGGGATAGAAGGCGAGATATACAGCTCGATGCCCACCGGAATGGAAACGACGGTGCGTATCCGCGTGGGGAACCATCTCCTTACCGGCGTCGTGTTCGGCGGGGTGCTGTACCGTATCGGCCAGCGGGTGCGCGTCAGTTTTGAGACGGACGGCATTATCCTCTTTGACGGCAAGGGCGGCGGGATGATCGCCCAGGGCAGTCTTAGCATTTAATTGCCTCACGAATAAAATAATGTTATAATCAGAGTACGGGAGATGATTGCGTATGCGCGTAAGACTTGCCGTACTCTTATTTTTTATGGCTTTGCTGACGGGATGCGCCGGGCGGGCAGGCGCAGGGCCAGGGCTTGCCCCAGGGCGGGAAAACCGTCTTTCCGTATACACGTCCCACAAGGAAGAGGTCTACGCCCCTATTATAAAAGAGTTTGAGGAGCGCACCGGCATATGGGTGCAGCTTGTGACCGGCGGCACGACAGACCTGCTGGAGCGCATAAGCGGGGAATCCGGCAGCCCCTCGGCGGACGTGCTCTTCGGCGGCGGCGTTGAGAGCCTTTCCGCTTACCGGGAGTTCTTTGAGCCTTACCGCTGCGCGCATTACGCGGATATAAAAACGGAGTTCCGTTCGGAGGAAGACCTTTGGACGGCCTTTTCAGCTTTGCCTGTCGTCATTATCTATAATACGAAGCTCGTCCCCCAGGGCGGCGTGACGGGATGGGGAGACTTGCTTAATCCGGCCTGGAAAGGCAGGATCGCGCTGGCGGATCCGCTGGTTTCGGCCTCAAGCTATACCGGGGTTATGACTATGCTGCAAAGCCTCTCAGACAGCCCGTGGGAGACGCTTGATACTTTCGCGGCGAACCTGGGCGGTTCCATCCTCTCGGATTCGGGCGACGTCGTTCCGGCTGTATTAAGCGGTTCGAAAAGCCTCGGCATTACGCTGGAGGAAACGGCGGCCAGATATGTATCGCAAGGCGCCGACATCGCAATCGTTTATCCCGGCGAGGGAACCAGCGCCGTGCCGGACGGCTGCGCTTTGCTAAAGGGCGCGAGGAATCCTGAAACGGCCAAGCTCTTTATAGATTTCGTCCTGAGCAAAGAGGCCCAGGAGCATGTGGTGACCGCGATGTACAGAAGGTCTGTACGGGAAGACGTGGAAGACCCGTCCGACCTTATAAGCTGGGACGGGATAATCTTATCAAGCTATGACCTGGACTGGGCGGCGGGGGAGAAGCCCGCCTTCGCCGGGCGCTGGCTTGAAGCGCTGGCCCCGTGAAAAGCCCTGTATTCCGCTCGTTCAGAAGGAGGCTTCTCACCGGCTTCCTGCTTATCGGCATGGTTCCGTTGATTCTTCAAACGATACTCTCATTGAGCGTCTTTATGACGGCGCTTAACCGGAACGCCCAGGCCTCGGCGGATAACCGGCTTTCCGGCTTGCGCTGGGAGCTGGAGCGTCTCCTTGACGTCTGTGAGGAGACGGCGGGCGCGTTAAGCCTTAACGAGCGTATGCGGACTGCCCTTGACGGGATGGGGCCCGTATCCGCGACCGAGATATATTCTATACTATACGAAAGCGCGGCCTCCATACTCTACGGCGCGGATATCTCCGTTTACGGCGGGGATGGGAAGCGCCTTTTTTCCACGTCTGGCAGCCCGGGGCTTGAGACGCTCCCTCTTAATTGGGGGCTGCTAAGGGCCGCGGCCGCGTCGCGGGGGGAAACCGCGCTGCGGAACGCCGGTGAGAGCCAGGAAGACCAGGGCGGAGACGCCGTCTGCCTTGAGATTGCCCGGGCCTTGCCGGGGGACGGCTCCGGCTTTGTCGTAATAAGGATATCGCAACGGGTGTTCTCGCGGCTCCTTGCCGAAAAGTATGACGGCGCGGACGACGCCGTATATGTAATGGACGCTTACTGGCGGCCCGTATACAGCTCTAACCCCGCAAGGGACAGGGACGAGGCGGGGCGGCTCCGCGCGCAGTACCTTGCCGGTCAGCGGCTTACCGGCGCCGAGGGGGACGCCGCGTATTACGCCGCCGGTATCGGTGATTCCGGCCTCGTCATATTGCTGCGCCAGCCCGCGCCGCTGGCAAACTGGGCGCTGATGCTGCTGTACTGGGTAACGGGCGTTATAATACTGATATGCCTCGCGGTATGCCTCATCACCGCAATGAACATCAGCAGCCAGCTCTATAAACCGGTCAAGCGCCTTAACATGGCTATGACGGAGCTTGAAAACGGAAACCTGGACGTTAGGATAAACAGCGGGCGCACCGACGAAATGGGCCAGCTCTCGGGGCGTTTTGACCGCATGGCGGGTCAGCTTCAAATAAATATCAAGCAGTCGCTGGAGCGCCAGAAGGAGCTGGACAACACGCGCCTGCGTATGCTCCAGGCCCAGCTTAACCCGCATTTCCTATACAATACGCTGGACGCGATGAAATGGATTTGCATAAGCAACAACGTGCCCGAGGCCGCCGTCGTCTCCTCGTCCCTGGCCGAAATCCTGAGGGCCGGTATCGCGGGGCACGAGTTCGTGCCGCTTAACGA
>JAISVU010000353.1 GCA_031271375.1 Clostridiales bacterium
ATGATTCACAAGATCAAGCATATGGTCAAGGTGGAGCCCAGCCCGAATAAGGCGTAAAGCCGGAGGTGGAAGTTTATGAGATTAGGTGAATTGAAACCCGCGGAAGGGTCGAAGAAAAAAGCGTTCAGAGTGGGACGCGGCCACGGGTCCGGGAACGGCAAGACCGCCGGCAGAGGGCACAAGGGCCAGGGTTCGCGGTCCGGCGGCGGGTCATACCCGACGTTTGAGGGCGGGCAGTTTCCGATGTACCGGCGTTTGCCGAAACGGGGCTTTAAGTGCAGGAACTCGAAAAAGATTATCCACATCAACGTCTATAACCTGGATGTGTTTGACGACGGCGCTTTGGTAGACATCGGCGCGCTAAAGTCTAAGGGCCTTGTGTCCAACCCCAGGGACGGCGTAAAGATACTGGGTAACGGCGAGATTACAAAGAAGCTGACCGTTCAGGTAAATTACTACAGCGAAACCGCAAAGCAAAAGATTGAGGCGGCAGGCGGCAAGGCAGAGGTGGTCTGATGCTCAGTGTATTCAGGAACGCCTGGAAGGTTAAGGAGATACGCCAAAAGCTCTATTTTATTCTGATAATGCTGGCGGTCTACCGCGTTGGCTGTCATATCGGTCTGCCCGGTATTAATGCCGACGCTATAGTAAACCCGTCCGAAGAGAATATAGCGATTTTGATGATGATAATGGGCGGAAACCAGGGCACGATCTTCGCGATGGGCATCGGGCCGTACATTACCGCCTCCATTATCATGCAGCTGCTGACCTATGCCATCCCCCCGCTGGAGCGTATGCAGAAGGAAGGCGAGGAAGGCCGCAAGAAGATAAACCAGTACACCCGTATCGCAGCGGTGGCGCTGGCGGTTTTACAAGGTTCGTTCACGGTTCTTTCGCTGCATCAGTCCGGGTCGTTCAGGCATGATAACATGTTTGTTTGGATCGTCGCCGTGGTATCAATCGTTACAGGCACGATGTTTATAATGTGGCTTTCAGAGCTCATTACCGAGAAGGGCGTCGGGAACGGTTCCAGCTTCATAATCTTCGCCAACATCCTTTCAGGCATCCCGCAGGGCGTCTATACGTTGTGGAGCGTCGCGCAGCCCAGTTTCCTCGACGCGCTGAAGGTTATCGTCATTCTGATCCTCTTCGTGTTCATCATAGCCTTTACGGTATTGATTCAAGAGGGCGAACGGCGGCTGCCTGTGCAGTATTCGGCCAAGATGGTCGGAAGGCAGCGGTATGGCGGCCAGACCTCGTTTATTCCGGTAAAGGTAAATATTGCGGGCGTTATGTCGATAATCTTTTCGATGTCGCTTCTTGGCCTGCCGCAGCAGCTGTCGATGTTCTTCCCTAACAACGCGACGCTGCAAAGTATAAGCAGTGTTCTTTCGAATACGCATCCGGTAGGCGCGATATTGTATGTCGTTCTGATATTCGGCTTCACGTTCTTCTACACCTCCTTCGCGGTAAACCCGGTGGAGATGGCGGAGAACATGAAGAAGAACGGCGGCACTATACCCGGCGTCCGTTCCGGCAAACCCACAAGCGATTATATCCAGCGGACGGTTACGCGTCTGTCCTGGATCGGCGCGGTGTTCTATTCCATCATAGCGTTGATTCCCGTCGTTATCCAATGGGTGACAGGGGTCAGCGTCGGCGTCGGCGGCACTACGATGCTGATCGTGGTAGGCGTGGCGTTGGAGCTGGTAAATCAGCTGGAATCGCAGCTGCTAACCAGGCACTATAAAGGGTTCTTGAGCTAGGATGGATATATCCGGCGCGGCTTCGTCCGCAGACTCACACAAAAAGCGGATTGTTGTGATCGGCCCGCCGGGCGCGGGGAAAGGGACGCAGGCGAAGCTGCTTGCGGCCCGGTACAGCGTCCCCCATGTTTCCACGGGGGATCTGCTTAGGGAGCATGTAGGGACTAACGATCATATCGGCAGGGACGTACAGTTCCTTATGGACAGCGGAAATCTAGTTCCCGACGAGATTGTCGTGGGCTTGATAAAGGATTATATAGAGGGCGGGAGCTTTATATTCGACGGGTTCCCGCGGACGGTAAAACAGGCCGAGACCCTGGACGCCATCTTGGGGTCGCTGGGTATGAAGCTGGATAAGGTCGTCTATGTTACGATCCAGGACGAAATCATCGTCGCGCGTATGTCGGGAAGGCAAACCTGCGCGGATTGCGGCGCTATCTATAACAGGGAGCATAACCCTTCTTTAAAAGAAGGCCTGTGTAATATCTGCGGCGGGCTGCTGAGGGTCAGGGATGACGACAGCGCCCCGGTGGTTAAGCGCCGCCTTAACACATACCATGCGCTGACCGAGCCTATCATAGACTACTATAGGCGCAAGGGCCTGGTGTATGAGATAAGCGGGCTGGGCCAGATAGACGAAATTACGGCCAGGATCGCGGCGGAACTGGATTAACGGTGAGGTTGACAAGACGGGGCGGGTATCGAAGTTTGATTATCATAAAGAGCGCTGATGAAATATCTAAGATGCGCGAGGCAGGAAGGATTGTGGCCGGAGCGTTGGAGAAACTGTCGGGTATGGCGGTTCCTGGGATGACAACCGCCGAGATGGACAGGGCCGCTAAGGATTACTTGAAGAGCAAGGGAGCGGTGCCGTCCTTCCTGGGATACCGGGGATACCCCGCTTCAATAAACACCTCGGTAAACAACCAGGTTATACACGGAATACCGGGGCAGAGAAAACTGGCGGACGGCGATATTATCAGTATCGACATAGGGGCGTATAAGAACGGGTTCCACGGCGACGCGGCGCGGACCTTCCCTGTCGGCAAGGTCAAAGCCCAAGCACTCGAACTGATAAACATTACCCGTGAATGCTTCCTTGAGGGGATCAAAGCCGCCGTGAGCGGCGGTCATGTACACGATATATCCAGGGCTGTGCAGGATCACGCCGAACGCGGAGGGTATTCCGTTGTACGGGAGTTTATCGGCCACGGCGTGGGCAGGAAGCTCCACGAGCCCCCCGATGTGCCCAATTATAAGCCCAAGGGCCGCGGGCCGCTGCTGGTAAAGGGCATGACGCTGGCGGTGGAGCCGATGGTGAACGCGGGCGGGTATGACATTAAGGTGCTGGAAGACGGATGGACGGTTGTGACCGCCGACGGCAGCCTGAGCGCGCACTACGAGAACACGATTGTCATAACCGGCGGAGAACCCGAGTTATTAACCGTTTTGTGAGGAATATATGGCCGAAATACACTTGCTGTCAGTGGGACAGGTGGTATTTTCCAAGTGCGGCAGGGATAAGGGGTTGCCGTTTATCATATTGCAGCTGGAAGGCGAATACGCTTTCCTCGTGGACGGCAGACTGCGAAGGCTTGATAATCCCAAAAAGAAAAAGCTCCGTCATCTGCAGCCTGTTAAGCACATAGACGATAATGTAAAGAATAGTATCGATGAAGGGCGGCATATAGAGGACGCCGATTTTAAGAAGGCGCTTGAACCCTTCAAAAAAGAATGAGGTAGTTTAAGGTATCATTAAATAGAATAATTAATAAGGAGGTTATTGCCCTTGCCAAAGGAAGACGTAGTAGAGATGGAAGGTAGAGTGCTTGATAAGCTGCCGAACGCCATGTTCAAGGTTGAGCTGGAAAACGGGCATCAGATCATCGCGCATATATCCGGAAAACTCAGGCTTAATTTTATACGCATTATACCGGGCGATAAAGTCCTTATCGAAATGTCGCCTTATGACCTGTCAAAGGGCCGTATCATTTGGCGGGATAAATGATGTTTGTTAAGAGAGAGGAGCGTTATCAATGAAAGTCAGGCCGTCTGTAAAGCCTATGTGTGAATCGTGCAAGCTGATAAAACGTCACGGCGTCGTTAGGGTTATCTGCAGCAAGAACCCTAAGCATAAACAGCGCCAGGGTTAAACTTATAGTATAGGAGGAAAAGTGTAATGGCCCGTATTTCCGGTGTGGATTTACCGAGAGAGAAACGTGTCGAGATAGGATTGACCTATATATTCGGTATCGGCAGGTCTAGTTCCAACAGGATACTCAAGTCCGCCAGCGTCAGTCCCGACACCAGGGTTAGGGATCTCACGGACGACGAGGTAGCCCGTATCCGTGATGTTATCGAGAAAACCCAGAACGTTGAGGGTGATCTCCGCCGCGAGACCGCTCTTAACATCAAGCGCCTTGTCGAGATAGGATGCTACCGCGGGGTAAGACACCGCCGGAGCCTTCCCGTTCACGGGCAGCGCACACGCACCAACGCCCGCACAAGGAAAGGCCCGCGCCGTACCGTCGCAAATAAGAAGAAGTAAATTTTTGTTTTCATATCGCAATTATAGGGCGGGGCCATGCCCCCGCCGGAACAGGGAGGAGTAACATGCCTAAGAAACCCGTTAAAAAGGGTGCGGTGCGCAGACGCCGCGACAAGAAGTTTGTTGACAGGGGCCAGGCTCATATTCAATCAACCTTTAACAACACTATAGTCACGATAACGGACGCCAGCGGCAACACGCTTACCTGGGCCTCCGCCGGGGGGCTTGGGTTCAAAGGCTCCCGTAAGTCCACGCCTTACGCCGCCCAGATGGCCGCCGATTCCGCCGCCACTGCCGCAAAGGATTTCGGCTTGAAGATGGTCGAGGTGTTTGTAAAAGGGCCGGGCAGCGGGCGTGAAGCCGCTATCCGCGCGCTCTCGGTCGCCGGGCTTGACGTTTCTATGATCAAGGATGTCACCCCCGTCCCCCACAACGGCTGCCGCCCGCCTAAGCGCCGGCGGATATAATTTACCCTGATTTATTAACCCCTGATTTATTAACAAGGAGGCTATAGAATGGCGAGATATACGGGGCCGGTGTGCAGGTTATGCCGGAGGGAAGGCGAGAAGTTATTCTTAAAGGGCGAGAAATGCAACAAAGGCGTATGCCCTATCACGATACGCAATATGAAGAAGAAGGGCTTACAGCCCGGTCAGCACGCGGACGCCCGGCGCAGGCAGATGTCTGAGTACGGGTTGCAGCTGCGCGAGAAGCAAAAAGCGAAGCGTATCTACGGCGTGCTTGAAACCCAGTTTAGAAACTACTATGACGAGGCGGTAAGGATAAAGGGCATCACGGGCGAAAACCTGCTGAGGCTGCTTGAGCTGCGCTTGGATAACGTGGTGTATAGAATGGGCTACGGGCGTTCGCGCACAGAGGCCAGGCAGGTAGTGCGCCATAACCTGATCAGGGTCAACGGCAAGAAGGTAAATATACCTTCATACCAGATGAAAAAGGGCGATGTTGTTGAGGTGAAAGAATCCGCGACGGATTATCAGCGCTTCAAGGATATCCTGGACGTGACGTCGGGACGCGGCGTCCCGGCCTGGCTTGACGCCAACCCGGACAGACTCACAGGCGTCGTTACGGCCCTTCCCAGCAGAGACCAAATCGACATCCAGATACACGAGACGCTCATCGTCGAATTGTACTCCAAATAAAAACCACGTAAAAGCCGCGATTGTGAATTATATCTGTGTAAAATGGAAATATTTTACAAAGGATGAATGGCGGTCAGCGCCCGGTTTATCATAATGGAGGAGGACGATAGATGTTTGAGTTTCAAAAGCCTCACATAGATGTAACAGAGTTATCTGAGGACGGGAAACACGGCGTGTTCGTGATAGAGCCGCTGGAGCGCGGTTATGCCACGACGCTTGGGAACTCGCTGCGCAGGATACTGCTGTCGAGCCTTCCCGGGGTCGCGGTAAGCAGCGTTAAGATTGAAGGCGTGCTGCATGAGTTCAGCGTCATACCGGGCGTTAAAGAAGACGTGACGGAAATTATACTCAACTTGAAAGAGCTGGCACTGAAGAGCTATAACGATACCTTCGAGACGAAAAAAGCTTATATTGATATGAAAGGCACCGGGGAAGTCACAGGAGCCAACATTCAAGTTGACTCCGACATAGAGGTCTGCAACCCGGAAAAGCATATAGCGACGCTCTCCGGCGGGGCCGATACCAAGCTGTACATCGAGATGACGATAACCAGAGGCCGCGGGTATGTGGGAGCCGAAAAGGGTAAGAAGTCGGAGCTGCCGATAGGGCTTATCCCTATTGACGCCATTTACACCCCGGTCGAGCGCGTAAACTTCCAGGTTGACAATACCCGCGTAGGGCAGATGACGGACTACGATAAGCTGACATTAGACGTTTTCACGAACGGCACTATAACCCCGGAAGGGGCCGTGAGCTTTGGGGCAAAGATTTTCTCGGAGCATTTGAACCTCTTCGTAAACCTTTCAGACAACGCGAAGCATACGGAGATCATGGTAGCAAAGCCCGACGATAAAAAAGAGAAGGTGCTGGAGCTTTCGATTGAGGAACTGGATTTGTCCGTCCGCTCATACAATTGCCTCAAACGCGCCGGGATTAACACGGTTGACGACCTTGCTAGCAAAACCGAAGAAGATATGATGAAGGTGCGAAACCTCGGGCGGAAGTCAAAGGAAGAGATTCTGCAAAAGCTAGCCGAACTGGGATTGAGTTTGGCGCCTTCAGAGGAATAAACCGAGGCGCGAGCCATTAACGGGAACGCGCTTTAAAGCGCTTTAACGAAAGGATTGAATGTTATGACAAGATATCGTAAGCTGGGCCGGACTTCCAGTCAGCGTAAGGCTATGCTCCGCAACCTTACGACCAATCTGCTATATCACGGCAAGATTCGCACTACCGTGACGCGGGCTAAAGAGGTGCGTGGTTTGGCTGAACGTCTGATAACCCTGGCCGTGGCAGAGAAAGATAATTTCGATAAGGTTCAAGCGGAGATAAAGATTCCCAAGCGTGACGCTAACGGGAACCGCATCAAAAAAGAGGAAAACGGCAAGATGGTGACGCAGTTCGAAACGGTCCAGCGCACGATCTATAAGGATAAACCGTCCCGGCTTGCCGCCCGCCGCAAGATGCTCAGTGTCTTATATCCTGTAACGGTGGTGCCTCAAGACGGCCGCAAGAAGCGCTCCTTATCGCAGAGCATAGACATGCCGCGCAAGCTCTTTGAGGAAATAGCCCCTAAGTACGTAGACAGGAAAGGCGGCTATACCCGTATCATCCGCATAGGCCAGCGCAAGGGCGACGGGGCGGAAGAGGCGTTTTTGGAACTGGTTTAAGATTATTAAAGTCTTTGCGGGGAAACTGTTGAGGTTTCCCTTTTTTGTTGTATATGCCTGGGAAGTATGCTAGACTTATTCTAACGGCGGTGAATATTGAATGCCTTTCGATAACATTTTCAAATTTATAAGCCGCGAAGAGCGTGAGAAGCAGTCCAGGGCATATCAAAAAAGGATATTTCCGCTGGGTCTGGGGCAACGCGACGCTGTTCTGGCGGCTTTGCGTCCCCTTATTAACCGTAAAATAGACGATAGCGGCATCCTATACATATTTATCGCCGCGAAACAGGAATACCTGGACGACGACCAAGACCCGGACACGGTGGTTAGGAAGTTCTTAAATAAACGCAAGGACTTGAATGAGAACGAGAAAGACTGCGTCGCCGCGTTGATCCGTCTTGATGCTGATATTACGGGGCTTGAGGATTATCCTTCATCGGAAGAGATATCAGTAAAAATACGCAAGGAAGCGGGGAACGGCTCATATGAAATTATCGGTTAAGACGTTAAACGAACCCTTTTGGGCGGAGAATGGTTTTATTACTCCTAAGTTCGAGGTAACGCAAGCCAGGGAGCGAACGGTTAAGGATCCGCTGTGGCTTCATTTCGGCGCGGGTAATATATTCCGCGTGTTCACCGCGGCAATGCAGCAGAAGCTGTTGGACGATGGCCTTGCGGACAGGGGGATAATTGTTTGCGAGACCTATGACGAAGAACTCATCCCTGCCGTTTACAAGCCTTACGACAATCTTACCGTGGGCGTTACGCTGGGCGCGGACGGCAGCGCGAAGAAAACCGTCATTGCCAGTATATGCGAGAGCCTTAACGCCGGGGATTCCCCAGAGCGCCTTGCCGAAATCTTTACAAACCCCAGCCTTCAAATTGTCAGTTTTACGATTACGGAAAAGGGCTATACGGTTACGCCCGGCCGCCCGGGGATTATGAATCATGTTACGCAGCTGCTTCATGCAAGGTATAGCAGCGGCGGATATCCCCTGACATTTATGAGCCTGGATAACTGCTCTAAAAACGGCGACATCCTGCGCAGGGCGGTTATCGCCGCCGCTGATAATAACGACAAAGGGTTTATCGAGTATATTAATACAAACGTTTCGTTCCCGCTCAGTATGATAGACAAGATAACCCCCAGGCCATCGGAGAAGATAAAGGATATGCTTGAGAGCCTCGGCCTTGAGGACTGCGGCATCATTGAAACCTGCAAACACACATTCGCCGCCTTATTTGTCAATGCGGAAGAACCGGGATACTTGGTGGTTGAGGATAGCTTTAAAGGCGGCAGGCCGCCTTTGGAACGGGCCGGTATGATATTCACGGACCGGGAAACCGTGGAAAAAGTAGAGAAAATGAAGGTCGGCACCTGCCTGAACCCGCTGCATACCGCACTGGCTGTCTTTGGCTGTCTGCTGGGATATACCTCGGTGGCGGAAGAGATGAAAGACCAACGACTGGCCGGGTTTATACGCAGGCTGGGTTATGAGGAAGGCCTGCCCGCCGTGACGGATCCCGGCATTATCTATCCTAAAGATTTTATGGAGGAGTGCCTGAGCGAACGTTTTACGAACCCCTTCGTGCCGGACACCCCGCAGCGTATTGTATGCGACACCTCGCAAAAGATACCCGTGCGCTTCGGCGGCACTGTGAAATACTACATAGAAACCGGCGCGGGCATTGCGGGTTTGGAGCACATACCCCTGTTCTTCGCCGGTTGGCTAAAATACCTCACCGGGATAGACGACGCGGGGAAAGCCTTCACGCAAAGCCCCGACCCGATGCTGGAAGAACTCGGCGGGCGGATGCGCGGCGTAAGCGTTAATACGGTTTCGGAAGCTGTCAGGCCGATTCTATCCAACGCCGCCATCTTCGGCGTTAATCTTTATGAACATGGTCTAGGCGATAAAGTGGAGAGTATCTTTAAAGAAATGCTGCCTGCCGGAGGCGTTTCACGATTACTGGAGAGATATGGGGTGACGAAATGAAGATGACTTTAAGATGGTTCGGAGAGAACCAGGATAAGGTAACGCTTCGGCAAATAGCCCAGATACCGGGCGTTGACGGTGTCGTTACGAGTTTTTTGGATATCCCGGCGGGTGAGGTTTGGCCGCTGGAGCGGATAAAGGCTATGAAGGGGCAAGTTTCTGCCAGCGGGCTTAACGTCGAGGTTATCGAGAGCGTTAATATCCACGAGGATATAAAGCTGGGACTGCCTTCCCGTGATAAGTACATAGACAACTATATCGCGACATTGAAAAATCTGCGGGAAATCGGCATTAAGGTTATCTGCTATAATTTCATGCCCGTGCTGGACTGGGCCAGGAGCAAGCTCTTCTATGAGCTGCCCGACGGCTCGAAGACGATGTTCTACGACGACGCGGAGATTATGAGCCTTACGCCGGAAGACCTGCTCAAGGCCTTCCAAGACCAAAGCGATAAATACGAGATGCCGGGCTGGGAGCCGGAGCGCCTTAAATCTATGGCCGAAACGATAAAAAAGTACGACGGCATGACCGAAGAGCGTTTCATGGGCAATATGAAGTATTTCCTGGATAGGATAATCCCTTATTGCGAAGAGTACGATATAAAAATGGCCATCCATCCCGACGACCCGCCGTGGCCTATCTTCGGCCTGCCGAGGCTGATTGTGAACCGGGACAATATCAGGCGCTTCCTTGACCTTAACAGCAGCCCGTACAACGGACTTACCCTCTGCACCGGCTCTATCGGCGCAAACCGGGTTAACGACGTACCCGCGATAATCAGCGAGTTCGCGGCCGAAGGCAGGATTCATTTCGCACATATCCGCAACCTGCGCTTCGTGTCAGACCGCAGCTTTTACGAATCCGCGCATCTGACCTCCTGCGGCTCGCTGGATATTTACGCAATCGTGAAGGCCCTGCATGACAACGGATTCACTGGCTATATCCGTCCGGATCATGGCCGGATGATATGGGGCGAGACGGGCCGCGCCGGGTACGGATTATATGACCGTGCGCTGGGAGCCGCGTATATTAACGGGATTTGGGAAGCCTTATCACGGTGAAATGTAAGCGCACCGCGCCTTTCGTGATTTTCGTGGTCAAGGTTTAAAACTCCTGTGCCAGCCTGCTTATCGCCGACTGCTCCTCAGGAAGGAAGAACACGGCATTGCCTTTGTTGCATTCGTAGATGAAATCCTTCAGTGGCTTGCTGGTATAGCCGGAAAAATCCCCGTATATGGCTATTTTCTTGCGGTAGTTCTCAAACTTCTGAAGGATTTCACCGGCAATGCCCGTACTGAGCTTGAAGAAGCCCTCTATTATCGCCTCTTTATTGATGGCGATCCTTTCGCAGTGATCCTCAAAGCCGACCGTGGCAATCAAGTCCAGCGCGGACTGAACGTCGCTGATTATTATTTCGTCGCTGTTGATAACGGCGATGTTTATGCCGTTCATATTAATAACTCTCTTTGACATATTATACCTCTCATTCTCTTCCACGAGAGACACGATAATAATTTCCCGTCCCCAGGAACACATAGACCGTCTGCCCCGCCTGATCCGCGTTAAGCCACAATCCCGGCCCTTCCGCCGGTATCGCATAGGAATGAACCGCCCCCAGCGCCTCGTCCCAGGCTACGATTGTAACGCCGGTTTGAATACGTTCACCGTCCGGGCTTACGGCCTTCGCCGCCGAAATAACATCCTTGTCGGTATCCGTCAGCATGTACTCGTAAAGCAATACCCCGTCTTGCTCCGTCGTCCGGCTCGTAGGCGCCAGCAGCGCGTCCGTGATTAACGGCTCCGACAAGTCAATGCCCGTATTATGGGTTATGTATGCTACCCTTCCGGTTGCTTCCCAGGCTTCTATAAACTGGCTTTCCTCATACAGTCTTCGGACTTCGCCGTCTGTGGCCGCGGCAGGGTCGTTCACCACGACGTAGGTTTTCCCGTCCCTCCGTTCATATCCCACAACCACAAGAAGATGCCCGTTAGTGAATTCAATAGGCGCGGCGTCTATCACGGGCAGATTACGGGTTACTTTATTGCTTTGCTTATATTTAACGCTGCATATAACCGGGTTCCCCGCCATAAGCTCCAGCTTTACATCGTCAAAGTCCGCGCAGTATATAACATATGATTCAAGGCCGCAGCTTCCGATAAAGGCGGCGTTAAATGCCCAGTTTCCGTACCCGTCATACGCCCGGTCGAAGACGCCCATCGCGGCCATCTCCGGCAGGATATGTACTCCGTGATAGTCCAGAACCATCGCGGCGCTGACAGGGCTGCATATCACATTGGCGAACTGCGGGTCGCGCGTGGTTTGGGCTAATGGTTTAACATCCAATGTGCCGGTGAAGGCGTCCAACTCCTCTTTAGGTATATCGCCTTGCCGCTGTATCTCCTGCCCCGGTAAATCGTTCCGAAACGCCGTTTTAATCATCCTTACGGAGGGCGTAACGCCCGGCTCCACGCTGAACAATGACAGCCTGTAAGCGTAAGCGTCTGCAGTCTCGCCGTCATCGCCTCTGACCGTTAAGGTGTCCACATCGGCATAGGCTATGTCGTCGCCGCTCATATCCAATGGCCCGGCGGAACTTTTATCGCCGTCGGTGCTCCACGAACCCAGGAAAAGCCAGTCAGACCACCGGCCGTTCACCCGCACCTTAGCCTCGATACGGAGCATCGTACCCTTTGGCGTGTCTGAGTTCCAGGACAGCACCATGTAGCGGAAGGGCGTTGCCGATATCTCCGCCGAGGTATAGGTTCCGACGGTCTTATCCCGCGCCAGATCAATATATCCTGTTTTATCAGAAATAATCGTACCGAACAACTCCCCGCCTTCAAAATCCGCTGCCGTCACGGAAAGGCCGAGCAAGCCGCAGCCCAGCAGCGCCGTCGCAATAAACGCTACATATTTACGCATAAATTCACCTCAGAATGAAATAAATTGCGCGACCAAGCCAAAAATCATCGCGAACACCAGCAGCCCCGCTATGACCGCCGCTGCGATCCGCCTCTTATCTATCTTCTTCTTTCGCATTGTCAGCATAGCCTCCGCTTATTTTACGTTCCCCGTAATGGTTACCGTATCGTCGAATGTCGTTGAAAGCACGTAGTTCACGTATATTAAATCCACCGGGTCGTACTTCGCCGTCTCGGCGGCGACGCTGAACCCTTCCTCCGTGTGCCTGGGGTCTATCACGATGACGTTTTCATAATGCGGAGCGAGGAAGGGTATGAGGCAGTTGGCGTATGAATCCTTCACGATTATAGCCGTTCTGCCGTTCTTCACTGACGTTGCGATATCGTAATACCCTACGTCCCCTTGCAGGAAGAGCGCGTATGACACAACGCCTTCCTGGAACAGCGGTTTGCTTGTTATGAAGTCTTCATCGTTATAAACATAATAATGTATATCGTCCGCGTTGGCGGCCAGGTTCGACGAGGGGTGCGTGTTATAGAGATAACCCAAAAAACCTTCGGCAACGCGCTCATCGTAATCGCTCAGGGCAATGGGCTCAAACCCGGCGGCTTCGCAGTAGGCCCGGTACGTATAATAAGCCCCTAGCTGCGTCCAGTGGTGATCCGTGCGGAAGAAGATGTATTCGTCCTTATGGGCCTCCAGCGCGCCGTAGGCGTCTACCGGGGTTACGGATTCGTCCAGCAGGCCGTAGATTTGGTCTATCGCTTCTTTCTGGGATTCGGAGAGGTTCTTATACTCGGGGGCCAGGAATTCGGCCTGGGTTGGGCCGATGATATTGAATACGCGCACATTGCCGCCTACGGCCCCCGCGATTTCGTTAATCACAGCCGCGTAACGGGCCTGGGTCTCCGGTTTTTGCCGGAATATTTCCATAATACGGTCAGACCACAGCAAATAAGTGTTGCCCACTTCTATTAGCCCTTCATTGGCTTTCAGGCCGTAACCGCTCTCAATCGCACGCGCGGCGGAAAGGAAGTAGGAGCGGAACGCGACGTTATCGCTGAGATATTCCTCAAAATCCCTGGGGAAGGTGTTATCCCTTATCGAAGCCCAGGTGAACTTGGGCATGGGTTCAAGGGTCTCCGCTTCCGCCGCCTTCGCGTCAGGAGGCAGAAAGGTAAGGATAGAAAACGTCCCCATCAGTAAAGCGAATATAACGATATTGGCTTTCTTCATACAGCCTCCTTAAAACTTATAATATAAGAACGGGTTATAATTCTGAGCTACGATTAAAATATAGCTCCCCGCGATAACCAGCGTGTTAAACAGCGGAACCAGTGGCCCGGCTTTTGGGGTCAAGCGGGCCGCTATACGCTTGGGCAGCGTCGTGCAGGCTAGTATCAGCAAGGCGATCAAAAACAGCCTGGAAATAAACACGGAGCCGGAAAGATAATCCGTCACGCCGTTCATAAACAGGCAAGCCTTTATATATCTGAAGCTGCTGCCTAAATCATCGAAATAGAACAGCGTCCAGCCGAACGTTACGGCGATGAGCGCGTACAGATGCCGGAACAAAGCCGGAATCTTGTCCAGCAGCTTCCCGAGGGCGTACTTCTCCAATATTAAGAATACCAGGTAATACAATCCCCACAGGACATGGTTCCAGTCGGCTCCATGCCACAGGCCCGTAAGGAACCACACTACGAAGAGATTAAACAGCTGGTGACGGCGGTTCCCGCCCAACGGAATATAGACATAATCACGGAAAAAGGTGCTGAGGGACATATGCCATCTGCGCCAGAACTCCCTTACGCTCTTCGCGGTGAACGGATAGTCGAAGTTCTCTTTATAGTCAAAGCCCAGCATCTTGCCCATGCCGATCGCCATATCCGAGTATCCCGAAAAATCAAAATAGACCTGGAAACCGTAGAGCAGTATCCCCAGCCAGGCACCCGTACCGGACAGCAAATCGGGGTTCCCGTCCATTATCGTCGCGGCGGCGCTGCCTGCGGCGTTGGCTAGGATAACCTTTTTACCCAGGCCGCAGGCGAAGCGGGTTATCCCGGCGCTGACGCCTTCTTTGGTTATCTTACGTTCTTCCAGCCGCCCTTCGATATCCGCGTAACGCACGATAGGCCCAGCCACAAGCTGCGGGAACATCGTAAGATAGGTCAGGTAGTTTAACAGCGAGCGCTGCGGCTTAATCTTGTCCCAGTATACATCAATCGTGTATGTAAGGGTCTGGAATGTGTAGAACGAAATGCCGACAGGCAGAACAAACCGGGGGAAGCTCAGGCTTATGCCCAGGAGATTGTTTACGTTATCAACAAAGAATCCAGAATACTTAAACAGCGCAAGGATACCCAGGTTCACGATGACGGACATAAGCAGTGCGGCTTTGGCCGCAGGCCTGCCCCGATGCCGCTCGATTATGCGCCCGTTAATGTAATCCATGCAGCCGCTGAACAACAGCAGAACGACCCATACCGGCTCGCCCCAGGCATAAAATATGATTGAGAATATGACCAGAACGGTATTTTTGAGGGTTATACTCCGGCTTAGAAAGTACAGAAGCAAAAAAAACGGGAAGAAGAGGCTTAAAAATACAACGCTTGAGAAGACCATTTTATCTGTCCTTTGTGTTTTTCTTTGTGTTCTTTGTGGGCAAAAATTAATTATAAAAACTGGACTTGTTTACAGCGTGCTCGGCCATTTCGTTATGGGGGTTCAATTCGACCGCCCTTTCAAAACGCTTTAACGCGGCCTTATAACGGCCCGCGTTAAACAAGAACACCCCCGCGTTATACTGAAACGCCGATCGGCGGCTTTTGTTCCTTAATTGAATAATAATGTGGAGAATCCCGCCAAGAAGCAGCGCCGCCCCTGCGTACACGACAGGAGTAAGCGCGCCTATCACCCCGATAAGCGTGACGGGAATCGAAAGAACCGCCAGCGCTATATTTATATTCATCTTGTCAAAGGGGAGAGTCCCGGCTTTGACCGATTCAATCCTTTTCTTTTGCTCGGGAGAAAACCCGTATACCCTTGCGGCGGTCTGCGCCTTGAGCTTTTCCGGCTTTTTACGCGCGGCGGCAATCTTCGTACCGGCGGGCACCATTTTATACTCTTCAATCTTCTTGTTCTTTATTTTAAAGAGGATGTGGATATCCCGGCCCATCTGCTGCCCTCCGGCGGAACGCACCTTTTTTGATATCGTGAGGACATAGAAAACACCCTCTTCGTAAGGGTCGGTAGGCGTAATGACGATCAGGTTGCGTTCGGTATCGTAGGCAATATCCGTTTCAAGGATATACCCGTTCGTTTCCGTAACCGTCGTCGTCTCGCTGGACACACTCTCCGGATCCAGGACTATATTGAATTTTATGTACCAAAGAACAGGCCCTTCAGAATCGTCAAGCCTGACCTTGAGCTTGCCCGCGAGCCTCGGGTCATTTGTCGCCACGCGGATGTTCTGATCATTAACCGTTGCCCTGGCTACGGCAGCCCGCGTCTTCTCATCAGGAATTCTGTCCGGGATAAAGCATCGCCTCCCAGATATTATATATATCAATATACATCACATCGGACGGTATGTCAATCCAGAAGCTGGAATATATAAAGAATATATAAAGAACCCAGATTTGATTAAGTATCGCTCTGGGCTCTTGGCTCTTCTTTATCTTCTTTTTTCTTCCTCTACTTTTTTCCTCTATTGTAACGCTATCTCAAACTCCTGATCCGACAGGATATAGACCATGCGTTTCCGGCGCCCGAATTCTCTGACCTCGGACGAACTGTCGAAATACAGGTCAATAATATTGCCTTTGACGGAGCTGCCCGTATCCCCCGCCACGGCGAAACCGTAGCCCTCAATGTACAGTTTGGTCCACAGCGGTATCACCGACGGGTCTACCGCGACCACGCCCACCTGGGCTTTTAACCCGCTGGCGGTTATACCGAAATACTTGTCGCCGGGCCTCTTGCCCGTTGAGGCGTAATCGGCGGTGTACGCTGTGGCCGACATATTAATCTCCCTGCTGAAAGGCACCTGTAAATCATTCACCAGAAGGACATTCCCGTTCACCGCGTATCCCGCGCCGTCCGCCGGGTTTGCCGGCTCCGCGGGCTGCCGGCTTTGGGAAGGCGCCGGCGGGAACCCGGCTTCTGGAATGATTAACGCGTTCGCGCTTGAGTACAGCTCCCTGTACATCGCCTCCGTGCTCTCCGGCGTGACGGGGCTGAAGACCGCTTGATTCATCTCTATGCCCACAGGGCCTGTGCCCACCGCGACTACATGGTTCACCGGCTCCAGCGTCACTTCATTGAACATGCGGACGCGGTTCTTCTCCACAGAACCCTCGTATCTCACCTCGTCGATGACAAACATCGTCCCGCTTTGGCCTTCCGTTATCACGGCCTCGTATCCTCCGGGGAGGTAATCCAGATATAAGTATTCCGTCTCGAAGGGGATTTCCTCGTTGGTTATCTCAGTCTGGGTCGTTACAAGGAACAAATAGATGCCTATTCCCGGTAAAACCGGCGACTCATGCCGTACCGGGTCGCATACATACTCCTCGTCGGACTGCGCGTTATAGTTTTGCACTGCCTGCAAGATAGTCAAGCCCGGCGGCGTAATGATATGTTCCTCAGAAAAGCCCGCTTTCCCGCTTATATGGAAGGTTATTTCATAACCCCTGCGAATAGTTATCTTCGTGTCTCCGGTTATCGGGGTCTCCTGCCCGGGGGAGACCGTGTCGCACCAGCTTAGAGTTATGCCCTCGGAGGCCATGAATTCGCCTACCGTGGCGGCGCTAGAGAAGAAGTGGGAAATATTGCCGTCGTCGTCAACGGATACAAGGAAAGCCTCGGGTTCCTGAATAATCCCGTACATGTTCTCCTTAGACGTATTATCTATCTGCTCTTTCGTATCTTCGGCGGTTTCTTCCGTCCGAGTAACCGGTTCGGCAGCCATTACAGAAGTAGCGGCGCCCCATAAAATGGCGGCGGCCAGGGCCAATATCAAGGTCATGCCGACGGTCTTTTTGATGTTTAACAAAAATACCATCCTCTTTCTAAAATAAAATGCTTGATTATCTTAACACAAAAGTAATAATTCCGCAATCATTTTTTTATAACTTTCATTGACAAAATATCCCTTAATAAAACGTGAATCACGCGATATTTTAAAGAAAGTTGACATTTCATGCCGCATAGCGTAGAATAGAGACGGCATCATAGAGGAGTTATTTGACTAGAGGAGGACTGACGGATGTTAGCGTTAAAAGGCGGTAAAGTCGTCACGGTGACAAACGGAGTGATCGAAGGCGGGACAGTGCTGGTAAAGGACGGGAAAATCGCCGCGGTAGGCGCGGACACAGCCATTCCAGAAGGCGCTCAGGTAATTGACGTTACCGGAAAATACATAACCCCTGGGTTTATCGACGCCCACTCCCATATCTCGGTTATGAACGAACCGACGACTATCAACGAGGGCAGCGACGGCAACGAAATAACGAACCCGGTGACGGCCCATCTGCGGGCCATCGATGCCCTTGATCCCCACGCGATGGCTATTGAGCACGCCAGGAAAGCGGGGTTCACCACCTGTTACACCGGTCCGGGCTCCGCCAACATCATAGGCGGCACGGGCATAAGTTTTAAAACCAGGAAAGGAGCCACGGTTTTTGACATAATCATTGAAGGCTCCGAGCATATGAAGATGGCCCTGGGCGAAAATCCACGCCGCTGCTACGGTTCCGATAAAAAGATGCCGATGACCCGCATGGGGAACGGCGCCGTTTTAAGAGAAGCCTTGTTTCAAGCCCGCGCCTATGATAAAAAACTGAAAGACGGACAGACTAACGCCGAAAAGGCCCCCGCGCCAGACTTCAAGCTGGAGGCGCTCCTTCCCGTTGTGCGCGGCGAGATGAAATGCCGCATACATGCCCACAGGGCCGACGATATCGTGACGGCGGTGCGCATATCCAAAGAATTTAATTTGGACTTTTCTGTGGAGCACGCCACCGAAGGGTATAAGATATTGGACTTCCTGCGTGATAACAACGTGGATTGCGTAGTGGGGCCGCTTACGATGGGTTATATGAAGATGGAAATCTGGCACAAGAAACTGGAGACCCCCGCGATGATGGAGAAGGCGGGCGTAAACTTCTGCCTGACGGAAGACGGCGGCACCAACACCGCATACCTCCCGATGCACATTGGTTTGTGCATTGCCCGGGGATTGTCCGAAACGGCCGCCTTCGAGGCGGTAACGATCCGCCCCGCCAAGCTGCTCGGGCTAGGAGACAGACTGGGTTCCATCGAAGCGGGAAAGGACGCGGATATCGCCGTGTTTAACGGCTTCCCGTTCAGTAATCTGACACTCTGCGAAAAAACCGTAATCGACGGAGTGGTGTACGATAATCTGGCATAACAGGAGGAAGTATGAAAAAAATCATCGTTTACGGCCACAAACACTGACCCGACTGCGCTCCCGCGAAAGAGTTTCTTTCCGGCCGTAATATTAAGCACGCTTACATGGATATCAGCGAAAACATGCTTGCGCTGAAGATGTTTGTCAATCTTAGGGAGTCTCACCCCGCGTTCGGCGCGGTGAAAAGCAGGGGCTCGGTAGGCCTTCCCTGCGTTGTGATAAACGATGGGGAAAAGGTGCTGTTTAAAGTGGGCGAAGAGTTGCTGGACGCTGTTAAATGATTATGGTTTAAAATGTTTAATAGGGTAAGCCGAATCGGTATTGCTCCGTCCGATTTGGCTTACCCCTTTTTCGCCGGTATTCAACAAAATATTCCGCATTGAATAATTTATGCAAATATACTATAATAATGCAATGGAGATATATTTTGATAACGCGGCTTCAACGCCGGTATGCGCGGAAGCGGCGGCGGCCATAGCGGATACTTTGCATTATGTGCAGGGGAACCCGTCGTCGGGACACGCGGCGGGAAGAATGGCCGGGCGCAGGTTAAGGGAATCCCGAGGGGCGGTCGCCGGGCTTTTGAGCGTCCCTGAGGACGACTTGGTCTTCACCTCAGGAGGCACCGAGAGCAACGGCCTTGCGATACTGGGCACGGTGAAACGGCCGGGAAGCCGGATTATCACGTCCGCAGGCGAGCATCCCAGCGTTCTCGACTGTTACAGGGCGCTGTCTGAACGCGGGGCGGAGGCTATTTATCTGCGCCCGGACAGAAACGGGGCAATCAATCAGGATGAGCTGGCGCAGGCGATTAACGAGCGCACGGTCT
The DNA here is from genome assembly GCA_031271375.1 of Clostridiales bacterium. Taxonomy (GTDB): domain Bacteria; phylum Bacillota; class Clostridia; order Lachnospirales; family WRAX01; genus JAISVU01. The sequence continues at coordinate 19,327 of JAISVU010000353.1, forward strand.
TGGTCAGTTTTTCCCATGTGAACCACGAGACCGGGGCCGCCGCCGATATCGCGGGTATCGGCAGCGTTATTAAAAACCTCAACCGGGACACTGTGTTCCATGTGGACGCGGTGCAAAGCTGCGGGAAGCATGTGCTGCCAATGAACAATGTGGATTTGGTCAGCGTTTCGGCGCACAAGATGCACGGCCCTAAGGGTACGGGGGCGCTGTATGTCCGTAACCTGGGCAGAAACTGGCTTGCGCCGCTGTTTTTTGGCGGAGGGCAGGAGCGCGGGGCGCGCAACGGTACGGAAAACCTGCCGGGTATCGCGGGTTTCGCCGCCGCCGCCCTGGCCTGCGCCAACGAGGATTACGGCAGGATAACCCGGTTAAAGGGGCGGCTGCTGGAAGGCCTCTTTGCTATGGGCGCCATATTGAACGGACGTTCCGACGGCAGCGCGTATATCGCTAACCTGAGTTTTCCCGGATTGCCGTCCGAGGTGCTGTTAAACGCGCTCGACGCCAAAGGCATCTATATCTCGGCCGGCGCGGCCTGCAACACAAAGAAGAAAGCGGCGGCGAACGTAGTAGCCTCTTACGGCTTGGGGGCGGAACGGGCTTCATCGGCAATAAGAATAAGTTTGAGCAGGATGAACAGTATGGATGAGATAGAGATATTTATAGGGACGCTGGGACGGATTCTGCCTTCAATATGGAGGAAACGCCCGTGAACGCGCCTGCTTTGCTGGTTAAGTACGGGGAAATCGCCCTAAGAGGCGGCAACCGTAAAATATACGAGGATATGCTGATAGAGGCTATCAAGAAACGTCTGTCGGGATACTTGACTGATTTTACTGTAAGGAAGGATCAGGGGCGTTTTTTTATTGAGTGCGGCAATCCGGAGGCGGCGGGAAAGCTGCACGGACTGGCCGGAATCGCCGCGGCGGTGTTCGGGATAGCGGGGTGCTGCCCCTGCGTAATGACCGAAGACAACAGCCTCGAAAATATATATACTTTGGCGCTGGCTCATGTAAAGGAGCGTTATCCCGCAGGAGGCTCGTTCAAGGTTTTCGCTTCAAGGGCGGATAAGTCCTATCCGCTGACCTCGGGGGAGCTGGCCGCCGATATCGGGGCGTATCTGTTAAAGAACGCGACCGGGCTTACCGTGAACCTGAAAAAGCCGGATTTCCGCCTCTATGTGGAAATCCGCAGCAGGACATATATCTATTCGGATGCTATAAAAGGCCCGGGGGGATTGCCCCCCGGTTCCGGAGGAAAGGCGGTGCTGCTGCTTTCCGGCGGCTTTGACAGCCCCGTCGCGGGGTATATGGCGGCGCGGCGCGGCGTGGAGCTTATTTGCGCCTATTTTCACAGCCCGCCCTATACGTCGGAGCGGGCGAAGGAAAAGGTTGTTGACCTGGCGAAGCGTCTCGCTTCTTACACCGGGGGGGTGACGCTATATACGATACCCTTTACCGACACGCAGTTATATATAAACGCCCATACAGCGGAGGCCAAGCAGACTATCTTCCTCAAACGTGCAATGCTTAAAACGGCGTCGGTTATAGCGGATAACGAAGCGGCTTGTGCGCTGGTGACGGGAGACAGCATCGGCCAGGTTGCCAGCCAGACTATGCAGGCGCTGAACGCCGTTGACTCCGCGGCGGGGTACCCGGTGCTGCGGCCGCTGTGCGGGATGGATAAGCTGGACATAATCAATATCGCGCAGAAAATAGGCACTCACGATATCTCCGCGAGGCCTTATGCCGACTGCTGCACCCTATTCGTAGCGAAGCATCCCGAAACCAAGCCAAAGCGGACAATTATCGAGGGGATAGAACGGAAGCTGACGGAGCTGGACGGGTTGATCGCCAAAGCGGTCAGTAACGCTGAGATTTTAAAGATTTGATTAAGCCACAAAGAACACAAAGAAAAGAACACAAAGAAATGAAACACAAAGAAAACCCCCGGCGGAAGCCAGGGGATTCAACGGGCGGACGATCAGCCGATAATAAAGTCCTTTAACGCGGTTTTGATATCTCCCGCGTCGGCCTTGTCGCCCAACTCAAGCTCCAAGGGCTTGCTCAGATCCAGGCTGAATATGCCCATTATGGACTTAGCGTCCACGCGGTACCTGCCGGACACCAGGTCGAAATCCCCGTCAATGTGGGAAATGGTATTGACGAAATTACGCACCTTATCTATGGTGTCCAGCTTGATTGTTACGGTTGTCATAGGATAACCTCCTTTTATTCTCTTTCAACAGTATAGTATTATATGGCAAATATGTCAAGTAAACTGTTTGTAAATAATTTGGATAGGACGGATATTATTGAGCGGTTTTCAAGTGGCGATTGACGGCCCGGTGGGGAGCGGAAAGTCTACTGTGGCGCGGATTGTGGCGGATCGGACGGGCTTCCTCCATATCGACACTGGGGCAATGTACAGAGCGGTTGGCCTGCTTGCCGCCCGTGCGGGCATTGACGCTGACGACGGGGAGGCCGTGGCTGCTTTGCTCCCCTCAGCGGATATCCGGCTTGAAATAAGCGGCGTTTTCTTGAACGGCGAGGATGTTTCGGCGGCCATACGCAGCCCGGAAGCCTCTCTTGGAGCCTCCGCCGTAGCCAAGCATAAAGCGGTCCGCGCCGCGCTGGTAACGCTCCAGCAGGCAATGGCGGCGGATAGGGACGTTGTTATGGACGGCAGGGATATCGGCACCCGCGTCCTGCCGGACGCGCGGTTAAAGGTTTATTTGGACGCTTCGCCCTCAATCCGCGCCGGCCGCAGGTTCCTTGAACTGTCGCAGAAAGGGGAAAACACTGATTATGATACGGTATTGAAGGATTTGGAACGGCGGGATTATAACGATTCACACCGCGCGGAAGACCCTCTGCGCGTCGCCGAAGGCGCTGTGGTTCTGGATACGGCGGCCCTGGACGCCGAAGGCGTTGCTGCGGCTATTATAGATATTATAAAAGATTTGATGAAAGAGCGGTGACAAAAGATGTTCTACGCCTTTGCCAGAGCGCTGATAATCGCGTTTTACAAGCTCTTCTTCCGTGTAAAGGTAACGGGAAGGGAAAACATTCCGGCGGAGGGGCCGGTGATTATCTGCTCCAACCATATAAGCCTTAACGACCCCTGCCTTATCGGCGCGTTCACGAAACGGCCCGTTCATTTCCTCGCAAAGCATACCCTCTTCCGCAACCCGCTCTTTAACGCGGTTATGCGCGGGATAAACGCGATGCCCGTCAACCGTGAGGCCGCGTCGATGGCCTCGTTTAAAGAGGTTATGGAAGTGCTTTCAAAAGGCGAAGTCTTAGGGATATTCGCCGAAGGCCGGCGCATGAAGGAGCTGGATATAAAGAACGCAAAGAACGGCGTCGCGCTGTTCGCGCTGAAGACCGGGGCGCCGGTCATTCCGGTCAAGATAGCGTCGGATTATAAATTATTCAGAAAAGTGATTTTGAATATCGGCCCCGCTGTGGATCTCTCGGCCTTCGGCGGAAAGAAAATCCGCTCGGAAGCGCTTGAAGGGGTAACGGATGTCATTATGAAAGCGATCTCAATTTTATAGAATATTCGGAGACCAAAATGCGCTATTTCCGCAAAATGACAGGCGAACGCCTTTATCTGTCGCCGGTTAATGAAGACGATGCGGGGATCTATGCGAGATGGATGAACGACGAAGCGGTCGCGGTTAATTTCGGCCAGTATCCATATACCGTGTCGTCGAAGAATGAGTTGAAATGGCTATTCGAGCTGGACGAGGGCATACAGCGTTACGCGATAGTATTGCTGGACGGCGATGTGATGATCGGCGTCGTCAGCCTGCAGAATATCGACCACCGCAACCGTAACGCCTTTATCGGCATATTCATTGGTGAAGCGGAGCACAGGAACAGGGGTTACGGCGCCGAAGCCGTCCGGCTTATTTTGAATTACGGATTCAACACACATAATTTAAACAACATAATGCTCTCCGTCCACGCGGATAACCGCGCCGCCATCGCCTGCTATAAGAAGGCGGGCTTTAAAGAAGCGGGGCGGAGGAGCGAGTGGGTATTTAAAGACGGGCGGTACATAGACAAGATTTATATGGAAATGCTTGAGCGGGAGTTCAACAAGCGGTGATAATATGACAATAAATGTGGCAAAGAACGCCGGTTTCTGTTTCGGCGTAAACAGAATAGTGGAAAGGACGCTGGAGGAAGCGAAAAAGGGTCTTGTCTACACGCTGGGCCCTGTGACGCACAACAAGCGCGTTATGGCGGAGCTGGAAGCCGCCGGCGTTATTGTTGTGAACAAAGCGGCGGAGCTGGAAGGCAAGCCGCCGGGCACGGTCATTATCCGGGCGCACGGCGTTTCGCCGGAGGAATACGCAAAGCTGGACGCTCTTAATATAAGGTACCTCGACTATACCTGCCCCGACGTGAAGAAAATACAGCGCCTTGCGGAGCGGGCGGCGTGTGAAGGCCGGTCTGTTATTATATGCGGGGACGCTTCGCACCCGGAGATTTTAGGGATAGTGGGTCATACAGGGTATACCGCCGCTGTGATTGGCAGCCTTGACGAAGCCAAAGCCCTGTCATACGAGGCAAAGCCGTACACATTGCTGGCCCAAACCACGTTCCGCGCGGATATGTTTGACGGGATAAGATCGTTTTTGGAAAGCCTGGGCCTGGATTTGGCAGTGTATAATACGATCTGCGGCCACACCGCCCGAACCCAGAAAGAGACGGGCGAAATGTCCAAAACCGCGGATATTATGCTCGTGCTGGGCGACCGGAGCAGTTCCAACAGCATGAAATTGTTTGAAATTGCCCTCAAAAACCAAATTAATACATTTTTTATAGAAACTATAGAGGAAATTAATGAAAAATTGTTGAATCTTTTCTCATCATCTGATATGATGATTGGAGTTACAGCCGGAGCGTCTACGTCCCCGGCCATGATAAAGGAGGCAGTGACTCTTATGAGTGAGACTAATGTCAACTCAAATCCCAACGCGAACGCGGAATCGAATTTTGAAAAAATGATAGCCGGGGTCAGCATGATTCTGCGTACAGGCGAAACGGTGAGGGGCAAGGTCATCAAGGTTGCTAATGGCGAAATCTTTGTTGACCTGGGCTACAAATCCGACGGTGTTGTTCAAAAAGGCGAGTATTCGGACGATACCGACGCCGATCCGGCAAAGGACCTCAAACCGGGCGATG
>JAISVU010000356.1 GCA_031271375.1 Clostridiales bacterium
TAGAGGTCTAAAAAAATCCTTCGCCTCTATGCTACTTTGATTTTATACTCGTTAAAGCTCCTTTCGTTGCCCTCTATTTCGGGCTTTTGCCTCTTTGCTCTTGTCAAACTCGGGTTATAACACCCAAAGAAGTAAAACCGGTCACCAACGCAGGCTAGCGACGCCTGCGACATGTTGCGGTTCGCCGGGGCGGCCTCCAGCCAGCCAATCGCGTACTGACGCAAGTCAAAATGAAACGTAGAGAATCCGTCCCCCGGCTCGTAAGGGGCTTGGAGCTTCGCGCTTATTAGATGGTCTAAATCCGTTGCCTTGACGTATCCGTCGCTCAAACGCTGGTCTTCGACGGCTTCCGCGACGGCCTCCGCGCTGGCGAACGACGCGTCGGCAAGCGCATTGTTCACAAGGCTTTCAAAGCCGCTCTGCGTCACATAATTCTTCCCGTCAAGAACTTCCTGTGTCACGTAACCCGCTTCCAGCCTGGCCTCCGCCTCCGCTTCGATAGCCGAGGATAAGCCGCTCTGCGTCACATAATTCTTCCCGTCAAGAACGTCCTGCGTCACGTAACCCGCTTCCAGCCTGGCCTCCGTCTCCGCTTCGACAGCCGAGGATAGGCCGTCCATCGTCACATAATTCTTCCCGTCAAGAACCTCCTGCGTCACATAACCCGCTTCCAGCCTGGCCTCCGTCTCCGCTTCGACAGCCTGCGCAATCGCAAGATTCGTCACATCCGCCGCCTTCCGCGACTCGAATTCCAGCACGTCGTTCAACTCAGAGCGCGTGATGTTATCGGCTTCCCGCAGCGGCTCCAGCTCTTCTGACAGAATCTCCGAAAGCCGCGTAATTGTAACGTAATTATTTTCTTCAAGGCCGTCTAAAATCTGCTCAATGGCATTCGCGTTTTCTCTTGCCGAATTATACAAATTGCCTAAAACAGACGCTGCCTCTTCTGTCTTGGCAGCTAATAACCCTTCAAACCCGGCTTCCAGAGCGTCTTCCGCCTCCGCCGCCTTTATCGCATATGCGTCAAATCCCTGCTCCAGCGCGTTTTCCGCAGCCTCGGCCGTCTTTCTCAGCTCATCAAACCCGGCGGTAAGCCCGTCCAATGCCTGCGCCGCCTCAATTTTAGCGGCCTCTATCGTCTCCGACGCTCCGCCGGACGCCTCCAATAGCGCGTTTATCCGGTCGTTCCGCTCCAAAGCCAGCAGCACAAGCTCAGACATATTGTCCAAAATACCCTGCGCCGATTGAGGCATGTTGTCCATGATATCAGCTTTTTCCTGAGCGGAACGATATAATTCATCCAGTGCATTTAATTCTGTACGCGTTTTCTCTAAAAGGGTCTCGGCAGCCTCTAAAAAAGCCGAAACCGACGCCTTGATTTCATTTATTTCATTTGCGCCGTTAAGCGACTCATTCAGTATATCCTCGACGGCATCGGCGTCCCGGTTCATGCCGTCCAAAATGGCGGAACACCGCTGAATCATAGCCTCCACCTCGTTTACAAACACGCGCCGCTGCGCGGGCGAAAGCTGCGCAATACTGGGCGTCACAGTAAAATTGAAATACCCTGTGCTCAGATTGCCGCCGTTCTCCAGCGCGATATCCAGCTGCCCGCTTACTAATCCCTGCCTTGCGAAGGCCTCATTCGGCAGCATAAACCTGATGTTTCCGGCGTTTATCTCGCAAAGGCAGCTGGCAACGCAGCCCTCCCTCGCCCCGAACGTCGCGCGCGCTTCGTTAAAATTCCCATAGTCACATTCAACGCCGTTATCGAACAGGCGTATCGTGAAACACACGGAATCACGATTCCCCTGGTTCAGTGAAATCCCGGAAAGAAAGACTTCCTGTCTGCTCAAGTCCAGCTCGATATTTCGCAGTATCATTTATCTCCAACCTCCTATAATAATGCCGCGCAGCAGCATGACGCGGTCTCCGGCTACCGGAATGTACGATTTAAGGAACTTGTAATCCTTAGCTGAGGGAGCGGCTTCTCCGGAAAATATCAATGTAGGGCCGCCTGAATTTACCGAATGAACCGTCGCGAAATCTACAGTGATTCCGCTTTGTGCATTTTGCACAATGTCGATGATGTCGTCCCACAAATTCTCCGTCACAGCGTGATTACCCTCCTGACTTCATGGCGCATTTCGCCGTCATAGCGTAAATCCATGTCCCAGGCGCATTCCGAGAACCGCGCCGGTTCATCAAGTACCTCGGGGATGTCCAGCAGCAGCGTGGTTGAAAACCCGTGCCCAGGCATTAAAACCGTGCTGAAACTCAGCCTGTCGCAGGCCGCCGTTCGCTCAACCGCGGTTCTTTTCGCATACAGGTCCAGTAGCTCCTGGGACGTGATATTGTCGATTTCAGCATAATCCACAATTCTTCGTCCCCTTCTTTGGATGGAGAAGGGCGACGACTGGTCATTGTTCTCGTAAACGGAACGGATTTCGGCGCGCTCCACATTGGAAGCGACGCATACGTATACATTCGGTGTGCCCGCCATCTCAAGGCTTTCTTCCAAGCGAGGGTAAATTATACTATCGCGCTTTGAAGAGTAACTTATGTTTACGCCCCTGTCACCTGGCATAATGTATGAAAACGCGGTAATTACGCCGTTTTCATCGGCAAATACCGGCGAATAATTCATACAGCGCAGGAGAGTATTAATTACCTGGCGTTTGCGCATTCCCGCAGGGTATTCAATATCATCAACCAACGCATAATCGCTTTGTGCAATATTACTTTCAATGATTCCTGAAGTATTCAGAATCCGCTCGACCGCCCCGGCGTAAGCCGTCCCCCTGGAAATATAGAACCTCTCGGTGAAACGGTCTTCTTCCAGGATCATAGTCCTGTCGTAAGCCCCTATTTTAACAGTACTTGCGCCGTCATTGAACTCGCGCCTCGGGCTGCCAAGAATAAACAGGCCCAGCGGCCACTCGACCGTCTTCCCCTCCTCAACCTCCAGAATGAACCAGGGCTTGATCATATGGGAAAGGAAATCCACGTCCCTCGCCTCGTACCCCGGCACAACGAAGACGGCGGATCGCGCGATAGCGCGGTTTTCATCAAACCTTACGCGCGCCGAAATGCAATCAAGCTCGCCGATCTTGACTTCGTCCTTGTTAATCAGATCAAAGCGGAAGGATACCTTGCGGCTTCCCCCCTTCATGCGGAGCATATCGTTTATGACTAAATCAGAGTACCCATGATTGTTAATCATGCACAGTCCCTCCCTGCTCGGCGGCGGTAAAATTAAGGCTGCATATGGTATGATCCGGCCCGGCAGGGACGAATTTTATCCCGCCGCTGAAGCCGCCGAAGACAGCCCCCCATCTCCAATCCCGCAGTATAAGCGGCTTTGCCGCCAGGTACAGCTTCTCGACCGCCCGCTGTTGCATGCTGTCGCAAAGGAACGTAAACGCGTAAGTATAGTTTACCTTCTCGCCGAATTCAAGCACCGGACTCTTGAACCCCAGCAACGGGGTAAATGTCCTTTCCGCTACTATCTGCATTGTTTTTGCGGCGGCGTTTTCCGGCATAAACTCCAGCGAAACCATGCTGTCCGGCCTCCCGGCCTCCATTATCGTGCAATCCCTGAAACCCAGGCGGCCCCTAGCTTCGTTGCTGTCGGTGTACCCGATTCCCTCGTTATGGGCCAGCCTGGCCATGTACTTATAGTCAACACATGGCGCAGCCGTATAATCTTCATAACGAATCACTGCGACACCCGCGTGTTCAGCAATATGCACATTTTTTAACATGAATGATGTAAGGGTTGAATAAATACTGTCGGATATTTGAGCCCTGTAAATCTCTAAATTATAGCCGGTAATATCCTGTATCGACGAACGTATTTCCAGGTTCACAGTATAGCGGTTATTATCGAAAACCTTGATTTCAAGGGGAGGAAGCCCTTCTACGCTGATTGTGAACTCCTGGCTGGCCCAGTCCGAAAACAGGCCGTATTCATTGCGGACGCGCATTTTTACGGCATAATCGCCGTTTTCCAGCAGGGCGTTCACGATGTGGCGGTAACTGCCGTCAAAGGCGACGTCGCCGGTAACGTAAATTATATTTCCCTCCGCGTCCGAAATCTCGATCTCCCAGCTGAGAATCTGCCCTGCGGAGAACGTGATTACGGGCCGGTTCGCGTTACTGACAGTCACATTCATCGGCTTTGGCGGCACGCCAATTACGCTGAATGCGCCAATATTCGACCACGGCCCCGCGTCGCCCAGCTGACCGTATGCAAGGGCCTGCCACTCGACTTGGCACTGATACTCGATACTCTCGGTAATGCCCACCGCTTCCCCTTCCGTAGTTTTAGCAACCCAGTTGCCGCCGTCTATGCGATACCTATAGTCGTACCGCGAGGCCGTATTATCGTACTGTGAGTTGTAACGCCATTCAAGCGTTACGCCGGATTCCCCGCTGACAGCCGCGTTAAGCGGGTATAGAAGCACCGGGGCAAGCGGCGGCGTGCTGGCCATCGTGATACGGGATGTCTCCGAATAATCGCTGATTCCCAGTACCGAAACCGTGCGGACGTGCCATTCAACTACGTCGCCGTCAGCGAATGTGTGCGCTGGGAATGTGTACGCATTGTCTGTGCTATTTATTTGTATGTCCCGCCAGGCTCCCGCGCCTGCCCGGTAACTGAGTATCGAAGAAAGCTGTATATCGTCGGGTATTGACGTATTACGCTGAAAACGCCAGCTCAAATCAATCGCCGAGGCCGGGTGCTTGCTGACATTATTAGGACTGAGAGAATCCGGTATGCGCGGCTCGAAGGTCTCGTAACTA
>JAISVU010000369.1 GCA_031271375.1 Clostridiales bacterium
CACAGACATGTATTTCCGTATGCCGCTGATGATTTATAAAGCGGAGCGGCTTGTAGGCGGCACGGAAAGGATGGATGAAATCCTCCGGGAGCTGTTCAAAAACCACAGCGGCGATAACTTCGGCACTCTTCTGACTTATCAAAGCTTTCTGGACGCCTGCGGTTTAAGAGCGGAGGACTTGGAGCTATGAGCACATTATTCCGTTACGAGCTGCGGCGGCTTGTCCTGAACAAAATATTCATCGCGCTGCTGATTATCACCGTTGTGTACGCTTGGATGATACTGACCGGGGAAACGATTCTCGGGGCGGGATATACAGCTCCCTATTCCGATTGGAGCTTCGGCGCTTATCTGGCGTCGGTGATGCCTATGGCCATGCTGACGGTTCTGCTGCTGATGTCGGGCTACTATTCAAAAAAGGAAAAGCGTGTGGAAATCTTGTTGGAAGTCACGCCTATGAGGAGTTCAAGCCGGGCTTTGCTTCGGATAGCCGCGATAACTGTCTGCTTCGGGATAGTCTGCGGCGCGGCCTTTGGGACGGCGGCATGGTTTTATATGTCGGTGTTCGGACGCTTCGCTGATTTCCTCGGGCCGTCCGTGACGGTAATCTTGCCTTGTTACGTTTTCACGCTAGGCCTTGGCTTTAACGCTGGGCGTGTTCATCCGGCGGCGCTTTACGCGCTGATGCCCCTTCTTTTCGGGCTAGGCTCATTAAACCTGGGCGGCTTTGATTTATTCGGCGGCGGGTTCTTTGAAAGCCGCCCGGTGACGTTGGAAGCGGTTGCAAACAGTGACCCGGCATTTGATGTCGGCGCAATATTTATTGCCGCCAGGGTATTATACTTTGCGGCCGGAGGGCTTTTGCTGGCCGCCGGAATCCTGTCGAAGAAAAGGATTGGAATCAAAGCATAAAAACCACTAACTTTACGGAGGTAAAAGAAATGATAAAAAGAGTTGGCATAATAATTGCCTGTGTAACTTTTTGCTTCACGTTTTGGATGGACACGCTGTTTGCGCCTAACGCCGTTTTCGCGTCCCCTTCAAGCGTTCTTAATCAGGCAGTGCTTAAAAACGGAATTCTAACCATCGGCGATTTTACCGTATCAGACGTCGCCGGATTCGTTGGCGAAAGGCTCGGGTACGGTTACTATTACACTGACCACGGCGATCTTTATGAGATAACCGACGCGCTTAAGCCGGAATTGGCGCTGTCTGATGTAATCGACTTGACCTATTCATCACCCGCTGTATACGCGCTGACGAAATCAGGCGAGGTTTATTCCTTTTCAAACAGCGGAAAAACGCGGGTTTTGGAGCTAACGGGAAAAGGCATTGTCAGTCTTGACAACGATTATGCCGCGTCCGCGAATACAGTTTACTATCTGTTGTCTGTTTCAATGCCGGAAAGGCATATGCGGCTAGTGTTACTGGACGGAGAAAGCATAACAAACTTTGCTGCGGTAGGTGATTTCTTCTCTACCGGAACGAAAACTTATATGATAAACTCCTTTACCGGCGATTTAATAGGCCCAAGCGAAGTACCGCCGTTTGAATACGGAGTAAAAGTTTTTCCATATAATTATCAGACAGTAATGATGGTAACCTCGGACGGCACGACGTACTTATCGCATGGTTCTGCATCGTTGGGAAGGTCAGTGATACTAAATGTAAAAAATGTGGTCTTGGCTTCACGGCTGGGAAGTGCGCCGCCGGACGGCGGAGATCAATACGCCGATCTGGACGAGCATATGATTCCCGGGGCGTATATCATGACGGCGGAAGGCGGCTGGTATGTTTTGGACAGCTTTGATGTCGATTACTATTTCTTTAACGGCGGGCCTGAAATAAGGCCAATGACCGCCGAAGAGGCTGCAAAATTGGACGTTCAAGGTGAAGCGTATAAGTTCCAACAACAGCCATAAAGATTCTTGAATTTAAGGCGGCCAGATAATCTGACCGCCCTCTTTATTTTAACAGCTTTATACATATGCATAGCACAATGAAAAAGCGTGCGGCAGGCCTTTCTTTTATTCCCCGCTCATTTCCATAACCCGGGTCAGGATTGTCTGGACATCCGAGGCATAGGCCGGTTCCTGCGGGTAAAACGCGCCGTTTTCGTCAAGCGCCATCATTTCGTTACCCACCACCAGGTTCACGGGCTCCAGCGCCCATTCGCTTATATCCCCGATGTCTGAAATTTCTAACACATCCCCTTCATCAAGGGGAATCATTCCGGCGATCAGCGCGGCAAGCTGTTCCCGGCTCACTTCCGAGTCCGCCGTAATGTCATCGAAAAGGGCAAAAGCTCCGGCAGCCTCCAGTATCTCAAATGCCCCGTCCTGACCCCCCGCAAGAAGGGATGACAGTTCACCGAAGGTTAACGGCGAAAGCGCCGCTTCGGGGTCTAAAGCAGCGATGTCAACGAAAACTTCGTAGAGTCCGCTGTGTTCCCCTATTATTTGCGCGCCGCCCAGCGTTGAGCGGAATCCGGTTTCGGCGGCATGTTTAAAGGCTTCCCCGGCGTTTTTTACGTCTTCAACGGTAAGTGATTTGATTTCCCGCAGGAAGTCCAACTTATCCTCGCCTATTTTCCCGGACAGACGGTCATGCATCGCCAACCTTGCTCCGTTCAGCTCTCCCGCGGGCATAGCCTGTGCCGAGTATGCCTTTACAATGTAGCTATCAACTTCATCCTGGGTCAGCTCCATCCCTTCAAGATAATCGGCGAGGCCCTCATAGGCTTCGAAGGTTTCGGTAACAGAGGGGTCGTTAATGCTAATCAGCGCCGCCGCGCCGTTGCCTTCGCCGCTTGTTTCCACAAATGTGAGGGCGGCTTCATAAGCCCCTATGTCGTGACGGATAACGGGTATCAGATACTTATCGCTGAGCAGGAGGCTCAGAGGCAATACCTTACCGTTATACTCCATTCCGATTTCATCCAGTGAGGCCAACAAAACATTGAACTGAACCGGGCTGTTTATTATAATAGCTTCGCTGGAATGGGCATAGGTCTCAGGGGCGTAGTCCGCCGGTTCTATTGTGCCGGGAACAAGCCCGGACAGAGCTGTTTCGATGTTATCCTCAAAGACTGCGACGCCTTCCGCATCTCCGGCGTACAGGACATTTACCCCGTCGCGAACCATGAGCTTTTCCGCAGTCTGAGTGATCTTTTCGCAGAAAGCCTCCGGGTCGTCCTCCAGCGTCTTCGACGCATTTATCAGAAACTGATAATATTCAATCCCGCCGATGTAATTATGATACGCCGTCTCCTCGTCCAGCGAAGCCACAGCGCGCATGGTCTGAGTGGAGAAGGCTGTAAGGCCGCTGCTGAAACTGCCGCGCATGGACGCCCTGATGCTTGTCACGGCGTCCTTAACCGTCTCGTAATCGTTCATGTCCGATTTATACAGCAGTTCGTTTACAAGCCGGACGGCGCCTTCATAGTCTTCGTTGAGGCTCTGCCAAGTCACCGAAATATAAGGATCGTACCCGTCATCATGACCGATGCTTCCCGCCGATACGGAAACCCCGCTCAGATACCGGGTTATTAGGACATTAAGCTCTTCGGCGGTGTAATTCTCGGTTCCAACCTTGCCCAGAAGGCTTGTAAACAGCTTCAGGTAATGGAGCTCATCCAC
>JAISVU010000419.1 GCA_031271375.1 Clostridiales bacterium
ACCTACCTTAACAGGATCGGGTTCATCGGAGAGGAATTCGCGAACTGCCGCGAACACCTGACCGCCCACCTAGGAGGCTCGGCGGCATGGCGATTTCGGTCGGCCTGAAAGACTGACCGCCATAAAAGCGAAAGGAAAATGTGATAATGAATAAACGGAACACCCTCTACGTCGCATACGGCTCGAACCTGAACCTCGCGCAAATGGCCAAACGTTGCCCCACGGCGAAAGTCGTCGGGGCAAGCGAGCTGGTGGGCAAGCGGCTCCTCTTCAGGGGCGCACGCGGCGGCGCTGTGGCCACCGTGGAGCCCTACGAAGGAGGCCGCGTCCCGGTTCTCGTTTGGGAGATCACCCCCGCTGACGAGGCCGCGCTCGACCGCTACGAGGGCTTTCCCTTCCTCTATCGGAAAGAGAAGGTCGAGGTCGAGTTGGACGGGAAACCCGTCTCCGCGATGGTCTACATTATGAATGAGGAAGTCCCGGTCGGCTGTTACCGACCGCTTGGTCAGCCCAGCGTGTACTACTACAGCGTTATTCTGGAGGGCGACCGCGACGCCGATTTCGACGCGGACCTCCTGCGGCAAGCCACCGCCGACTCCGTGGAGGAGGACGGCTAAGCCATAGCCAACACCGTAGGACAGCCCCCTTTGGGGCTGTTCCTCATATCCCATAGAATGGCTTCGTGTCCACATTTGTTGAGTTGATAAAGCACGGGATGTACGGTAATATGTGACCTACCGAAAAACAAGCGGGAGGAACACAGATGATGATCGGAACAGGCTTAATCTTGAAGGAGCTTCGGCTACACACCCTGCGCGGCGACATACAGACATGCGGCATGGACGGCCTTTCAAAAGAAGGGATCAGGCAGCTTCTTTACCGCCGATACGTGCGCGGCGCGGAGATACCCGTCACCGGGCAGGAATTCAGCGCCGTCCTTGACGAGGAGTATGCGAAGGTCGCGGTGCGGCGGGCCAGCCGGACGAAATAGCCGCCCAGCGAAAGACACAGCCCCAGGCGGGGCTGTGTCTCATTGAATCCGTATAACCGATCAGGCGATGCCGTCAAGCCCATAAGTCACACTTTTTTTGAAATATGCTATCATTTCATATTGATTTTTGCAATATGGGATAAATGTCATAAACAGCATTAGTGTTTCAATCCGCTCTTTTCTTATCTCATTAGGGTGTGCGACTTCATTCCTCGTTATTCGCAAAAACTCCGAGTGCACAGTAGACTCTATTCTTTTAAACGCATCATAACTGCTTAAGAAGGCTTTTTCTGGTTGACTCGACTTCTTTTCTTCGTTTATGTGTTCTAGGGCGTTTTTATAAGCATTATATCCCTCGGAAATTTTTCTATAATCTTGAAGTGCTTTCATATTGTATTTTAAGTAATACATATCAAGATAACTAATAAGACTTTCTATCATAAGCTTAATAAGTTTTTCATTAGCAAGTCCTAGCATTATGGTTGACGCGTCAAGACAATTAGCATTAAAGCATTTTAAGGCCTCAGACACATAGTATAGAATCCATTCATCTATATTGGGAATTTCTCTTTTGATTTTTTCAAGAAAGTCATCGGCATCATGCGGTAGGATTTCTTTTGATCGCAAGCACTCAAAACCATATTCCGTTACATGGATAGATGGCAAACTGTAATCCCCACCGACCGCGCCTGGTGCAATAATTCCATGAAAAAGAAGATTGTTAAACTCTTGATAGAATCGTTTAATTTCATTATCAGTGAAGTTGGTGGTCTTATCAGGAATAAGGGAATGACCCGAAGTTCCCCATGCTGTACGTGGAGGGTTTATTTTTTTCTCGACTAGTTTATGCTTAATCGCAAGCCACTCAACTAACTTAAACAATACATACTGATCGCCTTGATAATCGTGATTCTTGAAAACATCCTGGTTACCCAAATCATTGTTTTCATAAAGCAAGGCATCCATCAAAAGATTACGCATCTCCAACGATGTTATCTCTGGTTGACTCAAATCAGGCACCTCTCTATCGTTTCTGTATATTCACAACTGATTCACCTGAGCCTGTATTTAGTTTACACTGCTGTTTGTTGTTTGTCCACAAAAAATTGAAATTGTTTCCAAACGTGCTCCATTGAGAAATACTGTACTTTGCAAAGGCTTCTTCGGAGGCCTTTTTATTATGCCCGGAAGGGGGTTCCTGTGATGGATTACACATACACGCCGACGCCGCTGATGCTGCCCACCAGCCGCTACGACTACCGCCGCGCGGACTTCGCCGTGGGCTTCATCCAGACGATGCTCAAGCACACCACAGGCGAGTGGTACGGGAAGCCCTTCCGACTGATGCCGTGGCAGAACGACAGAAAAGAAAAATATCTTCTGGAATCTTGATATAAACCGCAACACAGTGCGGTTTTCTGCATGTGACAATTGAGTATCGTCTAGCCGGAATTGAGCCTTTTTAGTGACTTTAAGCGACAAATAAGCGACAAAATAAAGAGGCGGCCAGCCTGTGGCCCCCCCTGTTCGCTCCCCTCATCTGGCTGTGTCAACCTCAGAAACGCTGCGGTTCAGTAGAGTCATCTCCAGCGCCTTCATGGCCTTAGCCTTGCTGGATGCATAGACATGGGCGTATAGGTCCTGGGTTATAGCAGTGTTGGCGTGGCCTAGCTGCTCGGATATGATCTTTGTCGGGATGTTCGCGTTTATCAGCAAGGAAGCCGTCGTGTGGCGCAGACTATGTACCGTGATGCCCACTGGCAACCCGATTTTAGCTGCTAATTGCTTGAACTGGTGGTTCAAGACGCTCT